>JANOVW010000378.1:0-3032 GCA_031417575.1 Rhodoferax sp.
TATGGTGAAGAGATGGAGAAAATTCTCAATTTCTGGACCAGCCTGGGCTTCAAGCAGGTCACTGTATTGCACTATGACGACGAAGTGGGCAAACAGAACCTGGCCGTCGTCAGCGACTACCTGAAAAAAATCAACCTTCAACCCAAAGCCTATTCACTCAAGCGCAATGCGGTGATTAGCGCGGCGGATGTGGACGGACTATTGGCGCAGCAACCCGAGGTCATTTTGAACACGGTGTTGTCGGGTGCGTTGGCGGCTGTGCAAAAAGACCTCATTGCCCGGGGCCGTATGGTGCCGATATCCAGCATTTCGTTTATTGGCGCCGACCAGTTTGTCAAAGCGGTTGGCGAGGCCGGTGCGGGCGTTTCCATCTCGCAGGTGGTGCCCAACCCGAATGCACAACTTCCGGTGGTGCGGGAATGCGCCAAAGCGCTGGAAGCTTCGGGGGTCAAAACCCCCATGAACACCACCCATCTGGAGGCCTGCTTTGCTGCCAAGATCTTGGTGGAGGGTATCCGCCGCGTCAAGGGCACGGTAAACGCCAAATCGGTGCTCGATTCGCTTTCCAATTTGGGCGCCTACGATTTGGGGGGGTTCAAGGTGAATTATTCGCCTGCCAACCGGCACGGCAGCCAGTTTGTTGACCTGGCCCGCGTAACCCGCGACGGGCGCTTGCTGACCCGCTAATCTGCAGAGCCGCGTTTTGGGCTGAGCCAGGTTGGGCTCAGTGCAAGCAGCGCCGAAACAAATCAAACAGGCGTTCCCAATGGCGCTCGGCTGCCTCGCGGTTGTAAATGCCTTCTCGTTTAGGAAAAGCAAACCCATGGTGCACGCCGGGGTACCACTCCAGCCGGTGAGGTGTGCCAGCGGCCTTCAGGCTTGCTTGCAGCGTTTCTACCGCCTCGCGCGGGGCCCACTGGTCTATTTCGGCACAGGCAAAGTAACTCTCGCACAGAATTTTGGGTGGCATCCGGTGCGGTGAATCCGGTTGGCTGGTCACCATGTTGGCCCCGTAAATCGAGGCAATGCAACTTAAACGCGCAGGGAATTGCGCCGCCGCCCACATCACAAATGGCCCACTCATGCAATACCCCACGGCACCCACCCGGCTGGTATTGGCCTCGGGTTGGGCGTCGACAAACTTCAACATAGCAGCAGTGTCTGCCTGGGTGCTAGCGGCATTGAGTGTGCCCATCAGGCCAAACATCTCAGCCATCGCTGCTTCGGTACGTTCCGTCAGCTTGAAATCGCGTGATTTGCGGTAATACAGGTTGGGCAACACCACGTAGTAACCCACCGCTGCAATACGCCGCGCCATGTCATGCAGCTCATCGCGTTTGCCAGGCGCATCCATATAAAAAAGGACTACCGGGTGCGGGCCGTTTTCTTCGGGGTATACCACAAAGGTGTTCATGCTGCCGTCGGCGGTGGGGAGTTCCAGGTGTTTTTCAATCATGGTGAAATAGGCAAGGGCAGGTAGGTGAAAATGGCGAAAGGGTGTTCAATATAACGCCTTGCAAGCTTGTTCCCATCCGTCTCCTTCGCAATCTACGCCACCACCTTTACAAACCATGTCGTCATCCACCTCCCTGCGCTTGGCAGACCGCCTGCAAAACGTCGAAACATCTGCCATCCGCGAGCTGTTCAAGCTGTTGGGCAAACCCGGCATCATCAGTTTTGCCGGTGGCTTTCCGGATCCGGCCATGTTTGACATGGATGGCATTCGCGAAGCTACCAGCCAAGTCCTGAATGGCCCGAATGCGGGCGCCGTGCTGCAATACGGCGCCACCGAAGGCTGGAACCCGCTGCGTGAGGCCTTGAGCCTGCATATGGCCAGCAAAGGCATTGCTGCACGGCCCGATGAAATCATCACCACCACAGGCAGCCAGCAGGCGCTGGATCTGATCGGCAAAACCATGATCAACCCAGGCGACAAGGTCATCATGGAAGGCCCCACTTTCTTGGCCACCATTCAATGTTTTCGCTTGTACGGCGCACAGGTGGTGAGCGCGCCCATCGATGCCGACGGCGTGAAGGTTGATGTACTGGAACAACTCATCATCGAACACCAACCGAGATTTATCTACCTCATACCGACCTTTGGCAACCCCAGTGGCGCCATGCTCACCCTGGCGCGCCGCAAGCGGGTGCTGGAACTGGCCGTGAAATACCACGTGCTGGTGGTGGAAGACGACCCCTACAGCGAACTGTATTTTGGCAAGGCACCGCCGCCACCCAGCATGATGAGCCTGAGCCAAACGGTGCCGGGCAGCCGTGATTGGCTGGTGTACTGCGGCAGCTTCAGCAAGGTGCTGAGCCCCGGCCTGCGCGTGGGCTGGATGATTGCGCCGCCTGCCTTGTTGGCCAATGCCGTGATGTGCAAACAATTCAGTGACGCCCACACCAGCAACTTGACCCAGGCCATCGCTGCCCAATATCTGGGCCTGAACCGCATGGATGCTGCGCTGGACGTGGTGCGCAAAACCTATGCCGAGCGCGCCCAGACCATGGCTGATTGCCTGCGCAAAGAACTGGGCGACGCCGTCAGCTTTACCGCTCCGCAAGGCGGCATGTTTTTCTGGATGCGCCTGACGGCACCGGGTGCTGATGCTGCTGAGTTTGCCAAACGCGCGATTGAAAAAATGGTGGCCTTTGTGCCAGGGGCGCCGTTTTATGCGACAGAGCCGGATCGGGCTGCGTTGCGGTTGTCGTTTGCTACGGCGGATGTGGCGAAGATTGTTGAGGGGGTGGGGCGGTTGGGGAGGGCGCTTTAGCGTTACAAGTTGACAGAACCTGAGTAGTTAGACAGTCACAAATTATTCAACGAGATCCGTATATATGGCCATCCCTGACTTTCAATCACTAATGCTTCCAGTACTCAAAGCTTCGGCGAACGGGGAGGTCAAGATCGGAGATGTGGTTTCGAGCCTAGGTATGTCACTTGGACTTTCAGATCAGGACTTGTCGGAACTTCTTCCTTCAGGTAAGCAAACGACTTTTGCGAATAGGGTCAATTGGGCAAAAAGCTACCT
>JANOVW010000379.1:0-7816 GCA_031417575.1 Rhodoferax sp.
CATTGATTTCGCTCCTGTAGGATTAACCGTGCGCCATTCCTTCACCGGGAAAACGCTAGCGCATATGAATACACGGATTGAGGTTTACGGGTGTTGCAATTGTACGAATGGGTGAGCATCCAATTGGCTACGTTAATCAAGCAGCAAGAGATACGGGCAGCCCCGTACATCCTGACTATTCAAAATGAAGACCCATCTGGGACCCCTATCGCGCATCGCTGCACAGCCAGCGTGGGCGTGGCCATGTACGAAGCCAAACGAACCGGAAAGAATTCGATCCAATTTTGGGCGTCGGAAGCAGGGTCCTGAATCCGTACGCCTGTGCCGTCCGCCCAACATTTGTTTGAATTTGATTTCGTTTTGAATGTTGTCTTCCCGATAGCAGTCAACGGGCTGGGGTGGGGTGCTTCGGGCCCACCCTCGAATAAATTAGGCAAAAGCTTGGCGGTCACCGAACCCATGCCTCTGCTTCGATTTCGACGCGGTATCCGTCGCCGATCAACGCACCGGCCTGCACCAGGGTATTGGCCGGGCGGGTGCGGCCAAACACACGGCCATGCTCGCGCGACACGGCTTCCCAGTCGGCCACGTCGCGCAGGTAAATGCGGGTGCGGGTGACATCTTCCATGCGTGCGCCCAAGGCGCTTAACGATGCGGCGATTTTGTCGAGTATCCAGGTGGTTTGTGCACCCGCGTCGCCTGCGGCCACCACGCCGCCACGGCCGTGCGTGGCGGTGGTGCCAGACACCGACACCTGCGCGCCATCGCGCACCGCGCGCGAATAACCTGCAATCGGCTCCCACAGGCTTCCGCTGTCCACGCTCCAGCGGTCGGCGTGGCCATGAACCAGCTGCTTTTTGTAGATGGGGGCAAAAGAAGACAGATGATGGCTCAAGTCACCGGAGGCCGTCAGAAACGGTGGCTTGCGGTATTCATCACCGCAGTCACCAGGGATGGCTTGGGTGGCGGCAAATGCCGCGTCGAGCAGGGCGAGGTCATCGGCATCCAGCGCAAAAGAGAAAACGCGTTGATTGTCTGCACGGTGCTCAGACTCGCCCAGCCGCACGCCCACGATTGCGGCGGCCACCGCTGGCTGGTCCAGCACCCAGCGCGTGGCCACATTGGCAATCGAAACGCTGTGTTTTTTCGCAATCGTATGCGCGGCATTCAGCACACCCTGCAGCGCCGACCAGCCGCCGACGGCGTCGATGAAGCGGCGGTACTTCATCTTGCTCCAGTCGCCCACTTCGATCGGCGCATCCTGGTTCAACCATCGCTCCGACAAAAATCCGCCGCCCAGGGTGCCATAAGCCAGCAGCTTGACGCCGCGCGCCAGGCAAAGCCGGGTCATAGCGCCAGTCGCCCTGCGGTCGAGCAAAGACAGGCAGACCTGGTTGCTTGCAATCGGCAGGCCGTGGGCCAGCAACACGTGCAGGTGAGCGGTGTCGAAATTGGTCAGCCCGATATGCCGGATTGCGCCCTGCGCACGCAACGCGGCAAGCTCTGTGAGCGCATCCAAATACCCAGGGTGCTCAAACGTCCACCAATGGAACTGCATCAGGTCGATGCAGGGGGTTTGCATGCGCTGTCGCGCCCGATCCACCCCTGCGCGCACCAGCTCGGGCGTCATGGGGCCGGGTTCCGGGCACCATTTGGTAAACGCTTTGATGGGTGAGCCCTGGCCCAGCAAATGGCCCGTAATGAGCTCTGAGGAGCCATAGTGATCGGCCATGTCAAAGGCATCAAAACCGGCCAGGGCGTAATCGGCCATGGCGGCAGCGGCACGCTTGGCGTCAAGCGCCTGCCCGCCGCGCTCCATGTCGGCCACCTGCCACAGCCCCGTGACGATGCGCGGAATCTCCAGCCCGGGCGCCAGCAGGGTTCGCTCAATCATCCGCGGGGCCTGACTTGACGCCACGTTGAATCAGCGCGGCAGCCTGGCTTGCACCGCCTGCACCTCATCGGTGCTCATCTGGCCGGTGGTGGTCACTTCGCCGTTTTGCAGCCTCCACAGCCGGAAAGGCCCAACGATGTCGCCATTGCGGTCAAACTCCACGCCGCCGATCACACCGACGTAGCGCACCGCTTTGCGTTCACGGATCAATTGCAAGGCGCGGGCAAAGCCTTCAGGCCCGGCGCTCACCACTTCGCCGCCGGGTTTGGTCACCTCGCGGATCGCATCACGGATGGCTGCGGCTTCAAACTTGCCAGCGCGGGCGATGGCCAGGCCCATGATGGCGCCAGCGTCGAAAGCACGATCGGCGGCAGGGGCCTTGGAATCGAAACCGCCACTCATCGCGGGGTAGGCTTTGTCGAAATAGTCAGTACTCGGGCTGCGTGTGGTACCTGACGAGGTGCCAAACGCGTTGTTCAAAAACTGTGGGCCGACGCCTTTGATCAGGTCAGCCGAGTTCAAGCCGTCATTGAGCAAAAAGCGCTGCGGGCCGCCTTGCTGGATCCAGGTGCGCAAAATGGTGGTGGCGTCGCCGGGATAACCGATCAAATACAGCGCAGGCGGGTCGCCTTGCAGCGCCTTGGTAACTTCCGGCGCATAGGAGGCTTGAGCCGGGTTGTAGGGCGTAGCCGAGGCGATCTTGCCGCCCAGCGCTTCATAGGCCTTGCGGAACTCAGCCAGCATGTTCACGCCAAAATCATTGTTGACGTTGATGATGGCCACCTGTCTGAGGCCCTGGTCGATGGCATATTTGGCCGCCGCCGTGCCTTGCAGCGCGTCCGAGGTAATGGTGCGGAAGAACCAGCCCTTGCTTTGGCCTTCGTTGCCCATGCGGGTGAGTGTGGGCGAGGTCGAGGCGGGCGAAATTTGCACCACACCCGCTGGGGCCGTGACCGAGGTCACGATCGGAATCGACACCGACGAGATGATGCCGCCAATGATGGCTGGCACCTTTTTCAAATCAACCAGTTGCCGAGCCTGATCTACCGCGACCGAACCCTGGCTTTGCGCATCGCGCAGGTCAAACGCAAGCTGGCAGCCGGCAATGCCTTGCGCGCCGGCGGCAGCGTTGAGATCACGAAAGGCCAGTTCCACCGACTTGGCCGCGGCTTGGCCGAAGCGCCCTGCGGCCCCGGTCAGTGACACAACCATTCCCACAGTGTGTTTGCAGTCGGGCGTTTGGGCCATTGCGCCCAGGGGTGCCGACAGGCACAGCGCCATCGAAACGGCGGGTATCAGTTTTTTCATGTCTCAAAGCTCCTGGTGAATAAAAGAGGTTCCAAAATCAAGCCAAACCTTGCGAGGGTTCACGCCTTGCTCAGGTTGTATTTCATGATACGCCCATGACGCCCGCTGCGATCCCGCTCAAGGGCGTAGGTGTCACCCTGAGGGCCGGGGCATGTCGCTAAAAGCGCATCGATTTCGCGGTGATCCTGTGCGTCGAGCCTGAAAGAAAACACCTGCAAATGTTCGGGCAGGTGGGCTGCATACCGCGCACCCACGATGACTGCGGCCACCTGCGGCTGGTCGAGTACCCAGCGGGTCGCCACAGCTGACAGGCTCACCCCATGCCGCTGACCGATGCGTTTCAACAGTTGCAGCAGTTGTTGAAACGCGAGCCAGCCGCCAAAATCGTCGATCACCAGTTTGTATTTGATCAGCGAGCGGTTGGTCAAAGGGGTGACGGTGTCTGACGGTTCTGGCGCGCCCAGCCAGCGTTCGGTGATGAAACCGCCGGCCAGCGAGCCATAACACAGCAGGCGCATGCCGCTCTTGGCGCAAAGGGCCGCCAAGGCATTGGCAGGGCGCCGATCCAGCAGCGAATATTGCACCTGCATGCTGACCAGGGGCACGCCGGCATCGAGCATGGCGGCCGTGTGAGGGGTGTCGAAGTTGGTGCCGCCCAGATGGCGAATCAATCCTTCACGCTGCAGCTCGGCCAACGATTGCGCCGTGGCCACCATGCCGGGCACGTTGTAATCCCACCAATGGAACTGCACCAAATCCAGACGTTCGGCACGCAGTCGTTGCAGCGACCGGGTAATAACGCGGCGCACGTAGGTAGCATCGACTTTCGCCAGGTCATTGAGATCGGGTACAAATTTGGTATGCACACGCAACGTGGCCTGGGCCGCAGACCGGCTGGCGCGAAATTCGCCAATGATGTCTTCCACACCGGTATAAATGTCGGCGCAGTCGAAGGTGTCAATCCCCGCTTCCACAAACACTGCCATGTCGGTTATGGCCCGCGCGCGATCCACCTCGCCATGGTCGCCAGCCAACTGCCAACCGCCCCGGATCAGCCGGGGAATGTCGTAGCCGGGAACCAGTTTGAACAGTTCGATGCTCATGGGGTGTCTCCAATCATGTCATGCCTTTCAACGGGACTGCGGTGGTCTCACGGTGCGAGAAGCTGCGCAGCCCCAGGCGGGTGATGCGAAAACGCGTGGGGCAATGCGGGTCGGGGCAGGCCACTTCCGCGTCGGTGCTCATCCAGTCATGCGGGTGCGTGGCGCGTTGTTTGGCCGGCAGCAGCGGCAGCAGTGCCGCCAGGGAATAGATCGAGAACCCCTGCCCTGGCGGCAAGTGCAACATCTCGCCGCGCAACTCGAAGTTGTCACCCACGCGGGCGCCGCATTGAATGCTTGCGCCAGGCGGCGCCACTACCTCCACACGGAGGTCGTAAAGCTCAAAACGGTCGCTGGCGGCGTCGTCGGTGCTTGGGTTGGCCAAGGGTTCGGGCATGGGGCTTCCAGTCAAGTCAGATCAGGTATAAACGCGGCAAATGCTCATTTTGAACGAAGTTGGGAAAAGCTTTGGCGCAAACCGCGCGGTGGATGGCGTGTCCGCCCACATCCAGCGCGGCGCCATCACGGGTTTGATCGGCCCCAATGGTGCTGGCAAGACGACCTTGTTCAATTTGGTGGCGGGCGCCATGCCGCTGGATGTCGGCAGTATCACGCTGGACGGGCAGGCGATTGGCGGCCTTCGCGCCGACCAGGTTTTCAGGGCCGGGCTGGCTCGGACTTTTCAAATACCCAAGCCGTTTTTGGAAATGACGGTTTTGGAAAACGTCATGCTGGCACCGCGCCAGCAGGCCGGCGAGTCGTTTTGGGCCAACTGGATGAGCCCGCAGCGCGTGGCACAACAAGAGGGGCGGGTGCGCGAAAAGGCCATGCACTGGCTGAAGTTTGTCGGCCTGGATGCGCTGGCAGGCGCTGCCGCGCGGGTATTGTCGGGCGGCCAGCGCAAGTTGCTGGAACTGGCGCGCGTGATGGTGGCCGAACCCAAAATCGTGCTGCTCGACGAACCTGGCGCGGGGGTGAACCCGGCATTGCTCGAGGTTATCGTGGATCGCATTAGGTTGCTGCACGAGCAAGGTGTGACATTTCTCATCATTGAACACAATATGGATTTGGTGGCCTCGCTGTGCGACCCGGTGATGGTGATGGCCCAAGGCAAGGTGCTGGCCTCGGGCACACCGGGCCAGGTGCTGGGTGACCCGCGTGTGCTGGAGGCGTACCTGGGCGACGCGCCAAATCTCACGCCAAATTTCGCGCCGGCAATGGTGCCAGCATGAGCGCCGCATTGACCATCGAAAACCTGGAGGCGGGTTACGAGCCCGGCCTGCCGATCGTGAAGGGCGCGTCCCTTACCGTGCAACAAGGTGAGATCGTGGCCATTCTCGGCCCCAATGGTGCCGGCAAATCGACCTTGGTGAAGGCCGTGGCCGGACTGGTGGCCATCAGCGCGGGCCGGGTCCTGTTGGGCACCGAAGACATTGTCCGTGTACCCGCGCATCACCTATGCAGGCGCGGCCTGGCCTTTGTGCCGCAGTCAGACAACGTCTTTGCCAACCTCACCGTGGCGGAAAACCTGGAGCTTGCCGCAGCACTGCAAAAGGTAGAGCGCCGCCAGCGACTGCCCGAGCTGTACACGCTGTTTCCAGATCTGGCGCGCCAGCGTGCCTTGCTGGCAGGCAGGCTGTCAGGCGGCCAGCGCCAGATGCTGGCGGTTGCGCGCGCCTTGATCCGCCTGCCGCAGGTCTTGATGCTGGACGAGCCTTCTGCCGGGCTCTCGCCGCGTTTGGTGGCCGAGGTATTCGCGAAGCTGCGCGAGATCCGAGACAGTGGCGTCACCATCCTGCTGGTGGAGCAAAACGTCAAAGCGGCACTGGCCTTGGCCGACCGCGCCGCCGTGCTGGTGGAAGGTGTCGAGCGGGTCGTGGGCAGTGCTGCCGAGCTGATGGCCGATGCGCGCATTGCCGAGTTGTATTTGGGCCGGCATGCGGCGGGCCATCAAGCCGTCGTCCAAACGGCCCAACCGGCTCAAACCGCTGTCACCAAGCCTCTGGAGCCCACCCCATGATTCTGCAAGTGATTGCCGATGGTTTGATCGTCGGCTCGGTCATCTCTCTGGGTGCGATCGGCCTGACCATCACCTTCTCGATCCTGCGGTTTTCCAACTTCGGGCATGGCGAGTTGCTGGCTTGGGGCGCCTACATCGCGCTGTCTGCCCTGGCCTGGTTTGCCGCGGCGGGCGGGGCTGACACCAGCCGCTTTGGGCCGCTTTCCTTTGGCTGGCCACTGGTGTTTGCGCTGGTGATAGCGATGGCGGGCACAGCGGCATTGGCGCTGGCGCTGGATGGGGTGCTCTTCAAACGCCTGCGCTCGCAAGGTGCCATCACGCTGGTGATCGCCAGTTTCGGCGCGGCGTTGGCAACCCGAAACCTGCTGTTTTTTTTCTATGGCGGCATCCCGCAGTATTACAGCGCCGACCTGCAAATCGCCGTGGCGCTGCTGCCACGCAGCGTGATGGGCGGCTTGCGTGTCACACCCGACCAACTGTTTGTGTTGGCTTTGACCGTGGTTGCCGTGATAGCGCTGCACCTGTTTTTGAGCCGCAGCACCCTGGGCCGCGCGATGCGGGCAACCTCACACAACCCGCAGTTGGCGCGCATCAGCGGCATTGACCCCGAGCACGTCATGCGCGCCACCTGGGTGATCGGCGCTGTGTTGGCAGCGTTGGCCGGCGTCTTCGCCGGGCTGACTGTGCAGCTTCGCCCGACTATGGGGCTGGATTTGTTATTGCCGCTGTTTGCCGCCGCCATTTTGGGCGGCATCGGCTCGGTGTGGGGCGCGGTGATCGGCGGCTTGATCGTCGGGCTGGCGGAGAGTTTCGCTGTGATGTGGATCGGCGCGGAATACCGTTCGGCCGTGGCATTCGCCGTGCTGATCGCCATCTTGCTGGTTCGCCCCACTGGGCTGTTTGGGGAGAAGACTTGATGGCGGCCTGGACTGATCTGGCGGGAATGTTGGCCGGCTGGGTGTCTTATGGCAGCTTCTTTCTGGTTTTTGCCAGTGCCTTTGCCATCATCGTGCTGGGGCTGAACCTGCAGTGGGGGTACACCGGTTTGTTCAACGTGGGCGTGGCTGGGTTTGTTGCGGTGGGCGCCTACACCTCGGCGTTGCTCACCACGCCCCTGGTGGCGGGCCGCGTGGGGGGATTTGGCCTGCCGGTGGCGCTGGGGTGGGCGGCTGCGATGGTGACTTCGGGCCTGGCGGGTTTGCTGGTGGGCGCTGCGGCCCTGCGTTTGCGCCACGATTATTTGGCCATCACGACGTTTGGCATTGCCGTTACCGTGCAACTCGTGGCGCTGAATGCGCAGTGGCTCACGGGCGGGCCTTTTGGCGTTCAGTTCATCCCGCGCCCGATGCAAGGCTGGCTGGGCACCGGCCTGGTGTGGAATCTGGCCTATCTCGCTCTGGTGCTTCTCTTGTTGGCTGCGGTGTATCTGGCGCTGGAGCGCTTGGTGCGAAGCCCCTGGGGGCGGGTGCTGCGCGCCATCCGCGAAGACGAAGA
>JANOVW010000380.1:0-11016 GCA_031417575.1 Rhodoferax sp.
GCTTGTGCGTTCAGCGCGGGGGTGATTGCCACCTCTGAATCAGCCAAAAGCGCCAACAGATCTGGACTGATGGTCAACAAATCGCAACCCGCCAAGGCAATAATTTGCCCCACGTTTCTGAAACTCGCACCCATCACTTCGGTTTTAATGCCAAAACGTTTGTAGTGGTTGTAAATATGCCGAACCGACTTCACACCCGGATCTTGCGCGCCTGCATTGTCTGCATCTACCCAGGCCGCACCTGCTGATTTTTTATGCCAGTCGTAAATACGCCCGACAAAGGGCGAAATAAGCTGTACCTTGGCCTGGCCACAAGCAACGGCCTGGCAAAACGAAAAGAGCAGCGTGAGATTGGTGTGAATGCCGCGACGCTCCAACCGTTTCGCCGCTTCAATGCCTTCCCAGGTCGCGGCGACTTTGATCAAGACGCGGTCAACCGGAATGCCTTCGGCCTGGTAGAGCTCAATGATGCGCTCACCACGCGTAAAACTTGCATCGGCATCAAAACTCAAACGTGCATCAACTTCGGTGGACACACGCCCTGGTATCAGTTGCAGGATCTCACAGCCAAAACGAACCAACAGGCGATCCATCACTTCATCCAGCGGGCGACCCCTGAATTTGGCGACCGTGTCTGCCAACAAGGGTTGATAGTCGGCCTTTTGAACCGCCTTCAGGATCAATGATGGATTGGTCGTCGCATCTTGCGGGTGAAAGGCGCTGATCTGGTTGAAGTCGCCCGTATCGGCAACAACAGTGGTGTAATTTTTAAGGGTTTGAAGCTGGTTCATGACTGAATTATGCTGTGCCAAAAGGTCATTGGTTTGACAAATCTCCACAAAAAAACCGGAGCATCACAGACGCTGCTACGCCATCTGAACGACCGATACGCCATGCCCGGCCAAAGTCAATTTCACATCCTCACCGAGCGCCAACACATCCTCAAGATCAGAAGAAATGACAAAAATCCTGCCCAATTCGGTTTCAAATGTGTACTCATAAAAGCTTCCCAAATAGGCGGCCTTGACGAGGCGGGCTTGCACAAACGCACGATCGTCGAAAAAAGAACGCGCCGGATGAATTTTCCAGGCCTCAGGACGAACGGCAACTTTTACCGCGCCGCCAGTGCCCAACGCGCCTGTTTCGCCATGGCCTACCTTATCAGCAATCGACAGTGGCCCCAGCATGACTCGCCCCAGCGAGTCCCGCTGGGCCGGAAAAAGCATGGCTTCGCCCATGAATCCCGCCACAAATTCACTGCGCGGGCGCTCGTACATGTCCTGCGGTGTACCGCGTTGGGCGATTCTTCCCTCATTCATCACGACGATCTGGTCACTGACAGCCAGTGCTTCGCTTTGGTCATGCGTGACGTAAGCAACTGTCAACTGAAGGCGTTGCTGTAAGGAGCGAATTTCTTCCCGCATTTCACGCCGTAGGCGGGCATCCAGATTGCTTAGGGGTTCATCAAACAACAAAACAGCTGGTTCCAAAACCAGGGCCCGGGCCAACGCCACGCGCTGCTGCTGCCCACCCGAGAGCTCGCTTGGCAGGCGATCTTGATACTGATTCAGGCCCACATTGGCAAGCGCATCGTCAGTGCGTTGCCGTGCATCGCCTTTGCTTACGCCTGACATCTTGAGCCCGTAATTGACGTTTTCAAACACATTCATGTGCGGAAACAAGGCGTAACTCTGGAACATCATGCTCACGTTGCGTTCTGCCGGCCCCAGGGTGGTGACATCCCGTCCGTCCATGATGATCTGCCCCTCGGAAGGTGATTCCAGCCCGGCGATCATCCGCAGCGTTGTGGTCTTTCCACAACCCGATGGCCCCAATATGGTGGTCAGGCTCCCTTTGGCAATCTCAAAACTGATGCTGTTCACCGCTAATGGCGCGTCAGGGCTCGTGCCATAACGTTTGGAAATATGACGGAATTCAACACCATGATTCATTGGACTTTGCCTCTTGTTGTTCAATGCCTGCTCAGTGGGTCAATGCGCCAAAACGGCAACAGCAACACCCGTTTTGCGCCGCCCCAGTTTTCGCTCGCCAACCAGGAACTGAATCAATGCGATGGCGGCGGACATCAGCAATATCAGCACCGTGCAATAGGCCAGGGCTACGCCATAGTCGCCATTCCCCACCCGGCCAATGATGTAAGTGGTTGCCAGGTCGTTTTCAGCAGTCACCAGAAAAATAACCGCGCTGACGGTTGTCATGCCGCGAACAAAGCTATAGACCAGCGCCGCCACCAGGGCGGGTTTCAGCAAGGGCAGCACCACGTGGCGCAGGGTTTGAACGGTGGAAGCACGCAACATCAACGAGGCCTCGTCCAGTGATTTGTCCAGTTGTTTGAGCGCTGCCGTGCCCGCGCGCACACCGACGGGCAAGTTACGGAACATGAAACACAAAACGATGATGAGACCCGTACCCGTGAGTTCGACTGGCGGCACATTGAAGGCGAGGATGTAACTGACACCCAACACGGTGCCCGGAATGGCAAATGCCAACAAGGCAGCGAACTCGAACAGGGCCCGACCCCGAAACTCCACCCGTGCCAACAAGTAGGCGATCAACAGCCCCGCCGCTGCAGTTACAGGCGCGGCCGCGCCCGCCAGTTTGATTGTGGTGAGCAGTGAATTCCAGGCCGTGCCAGCCCACACCAGACCGTGCTGACCCCATTCCAATGCGAAGGCGGTTCGAAAATGGTTCAACGTCAAGGTGTAGTCACGTCCCCAGGTTTGGACAAATCCGCCGGCAAATGCGAACAGGTAGACGATCAGCGTAAATACAAGCCACGGGTACACCACCCAATGCAAGGTGCGGCGCACGCCATCGGGCAACGGCATCGCAATCCCCGCGTCGCCTTTTCCGCTAACTGTGGTGTAGTTTTGCTTGCCCAGCAAGCCGCGCTGAATAGCGAAGACCGCCAAGGCAAACAATGTCAGTATCCAGGCCAACGATGCCGCGCGCCCTTGATCCAGCTGCGCGCCGACAATGGCAAAAAATATGTCGGTTGACAACACTGCATATTGCCCGCCGACCACAATCGGGTTGCCGAAATCCGCAATACTTTCAATGAACCCCACCAAAAATGCATTGGCCAAACCTGGCTTGAGCAAGGGCAGTGTCACCGTGAAGAAAGTTGCCTTCCGGCTGGCTCTGAGGGTTTGCGCGGCTTCTTCCAGGCTGGGTGACACGCCCTGCACGACCCCGCGCATGATCATGAACGCAATCGGGGTAAAAGAAAACATCTGTGCCACCCAGATGCCCAAAAACCCGTAAAACCACCGCGACGGCTCAATGCCGAACGCATATTCAAGGAATTGGTTGGCGATTCCGGCCCGGCCAAACAACAAGATCAATCCAAGCCCAACCACAAAGGGCGGCGTGATGATGGGTAGCAGCGCTACGACCCTCAAGGGCGTTTGCATGCGCGTACTGGCACTTCGCTCGGCCATCAAGGCCATCATGGTTCCCAGGATGGTCGTCGTGGTTGCTGTCAGCAGCGCCAACAGCAGTGTATTCCAGGCAACCCCGCAACGGACGCCTCCTGCCAGACAACTCAGACCCCACACCCGTTCATTGCCAATGCGCTCATAAAGCGCCATGAAAGACCATTTCCCCTCCTCCGTCAGGAAGGCCCCATAAAGCGCTTTCGAGACCGGAAATGCAATAAACAATGCCAGCATCACGCTGCAACCCAACACGGCAGCGGCAACAAAAAGATCGCCTTTAAAAAAGCCTTGTCGCGCTACACCGAAGGAAAACAGCACCAGCAAGGAAATCAAGGCCAGCAAGGCGCCCAACCCCATGCCGAATTGGTTGTGTCCCAATTCACCCAGCATGGTGGTCATTAGCGAATAACTCCAGCCCTTCGAACCAATCAAGAAGCCACTACCAGCCAGGCTCAAAAAACCAAAAGCACCCCCACTCATCAACCACCGTGTTTGCTGCTTGCCCACGGGATAAGACAGCGATACCGATGCAATGACGAGGCCGATCAAACCCAACAACAGCCATTTGCGACCATGCACCATGGCACTCACGATGCCGCTGGCTGTTTCCGGGCCTTCCAACACCTGCGGCAAGACGTGATACCAGGCGGTATCCTGAATGGCATACCATGGCAGCGCCATGTAGGCCAGCAGACCCACAATCAACCAGGCGCGGATGGCACGATTCGATGCGACCGTTGGCGACATACGGGTGCCCGTGCCCACCTCAGCGCGGCAGCGAATTCACCTCTTTTTCCCAACGCGCAATCAGCCGCCGGCGCTCGGCAGCCGCGCCATATTTGGCATAGTCGTAATTGATGAACTTGATCTTCTTGAAATCAGGAATCCGCGAATCCACTTTGGCGGTTTTGTTGGAAGGAACCTGAAACTGCTTGGCGGCTGCAGCCATCTCCTGTGCCCCTGGTGTCAGAGCCCATTCATAGAATTTCTTGGCTGCTTCCAGATTGCGTGAGCCTTTGATAATCGTCATGGAACCAATTTCAGCGCCAGTTCCATCCGCTGGTGTTACCGTTTCCAGCGGAAATCCCTGCATTTTTTCGCCTTCACCGTCATGCACAAAACTAATGGAAACACTGGTTTCGCCGCGGGCAGTGGCTTTGATGGGTGCCGTGCCGCTGCGGGTGTATTGGCTGATGTTCTTGTGCAGCGCTTTCATGTAGTCGAAGGCCTTTTCTTCGCCCATCAATTGCACCAGCGTGGCTACCATGGTGTAGGCCGTTCCGCTGGATGCTGGATTGGCCACCTGGACGTCGCCCTTGAGTGCCGGGTTAAGCAAATCAGCCCATACTTTGGGAGGCGCCAGTTTCTTTTTGGCGAGCAGCTCCTTGTTGTAGCCAAAACCCAACGGCCCCGAATAAATCCCGACGGTTTTAAAACCCGACTGAGCCGCTTGTTGTTGTGCCCAAGGGTGCAATTGGGTAAGGGTTGGCGATTTGTACTCCAGCGATAGCCCCAGCTCGGCCGCCGCCAAATGCGGGTCACCCGTTCCGCCAAACCAGATGTCTGTTTTCGGGTTCTCTTTTTCGGCATTCAATTGCGCCAATGCTTCGCCAGAACCTTTGAGGCTGATGTTGACCTTGACGCCCGTTGTGCGCGAGTACACGGTACCTATCATGTTGCACCACTCGGCCTGAACGGAACAAATCACATTCAATTGACCCTGCGCCTGCGCCCCCACCATTGCGCAGACAAGCGCGATGCCCATGAAAACAGATTTCATTATTCTCTCCAAAACTAAGCAACAAGTAACTTGATTACCAATTGAGTTTAGAGCAGGCAAAACAACCGGAAGCTAGGTGTTAACCTTTAACGAAAACACGGCAAAAGTTTCATCGTTTGACCAATTCGTGAAACTTAGTTACATTTCCGAACAACCCTCCTTGTTTTCTAAATCGCAAGCAACATCATGAGTTTTGACCTGGTTCTTTTTGGCGGTACGGGTGATCTGGCTTGGCGCAAGCTCATGCCGGCACTTTTTCAGGCGTTCAGGCACGGCACCTTGCCCCCGGGCGGGCGGATCATCGGCGTAGGCCGCGACGATCTATCGGCCGACCAATACCGTACCCGTATTCATGACAAATTTGCCAACGTTGAGCTGGCCAAACGGCCCAATGAAGACGAGTTCACCCGGTTCGCTGCCCTGCTCGAATATGTGCGCATGGATTTGTCGCAACCCCTTGACTACCAAACCCTGGCACTGAACATCAAGGCCCGGAAGGCCGATACCGTTGTCATGTATTTGGCGACGGCCCCGACTTTGTTCAGCACCGTTTGCGAGCAATTGGCTGCAGCGGCCCTCAACGGCCCGCAATTCCGGATTGTTCTGGAAAAACCGCTGGGGCACGATCTCGCCTCAAACCGCTCGATCAATCAAACCGTCCGGGCCGGTTTTGCTGAAAACCAGATTTTCCGCATTGATCATTACCTGGGTAAGCCAGCAGTCCAGAATCTGTTTGCCTTGCGGTTTGGCAACGCCCTTTTTGAACCCCTTTGGCGGCGCGAACACATTGCCAATATCCAGATCACCATTGCCGAAGACTTGGGCGTTGAAAAGCGTGGTGCGTTTTATGAAAACACGGGCGCATTGCGGGATATGGTGCAAAACCATGCTTTGCAGTTGTTGTGCGCCATCGCCATGGAGCCCCCCATCAATGCCCACGCCGATGCGATCCGCGATGAAAAGCTCAAGGTATTGCGATCGCTGAAGCGCTGGACCCCCGAATCGCTCAAACAGGATGCGATCCGGGGCCAATATGCGGCCGGCAACGTTGAGGGCTCTGCCGTGCCTGCCTACCGCGACGAAGTGGGCGTGGCCCCCCAAAGCAGCACCGAAACCTTTGTCGCCCTGCGCACCGAAATTGCCAATTGGCGCTGGGCTGGCGTGCCGTTTTACATCCGCACGGGCAAACGCCTGGCCGGGCGCGAAGCACATATCGAAGTCAATTTTCGGGCAACACCCCATCCAATCTACACAACGCCCGGAAATCTGGGCAATTCCCTGGTCATCAATCTACAACCCAAAGACGGGCTTGAATTGCATTTGCTGGCGCAAGGCCAGAACGACCGGCGTAATGCCAGCGCTCTGGCGCCGGTTCAGCTAGACCTTGATTTTGACAAGCGCTTTGGTTCCAACCGTGTCGGTGCCTATGAGCGGCTCCTGCTGGACGTGATCGATGGTCGCCTCAACCTGTTCGTGCGCAGTGACGAACAGGAAGAAGCGTGGCGTTGGGTTGAACCCATTTTGGACTATTGGTCCAACGATTCTCAAGGCCCTCGCCTGTATGCGGCTGGCACGTGGGGGCCCAGCGCCGCCAGCGCCATGATCGCCCGCGACGGCTATTGCTGGTCTGAAGAAGCCTGAGACCGCCATGCTGGACCGTATCCGTGCCTCGCTGGCGTCTCTCGCACCTGCAGAGCAACGCGTGGGGAAACTTGTTTTGGCCGACCCGCGCGCCTTTACCCGCCAACCCGTGAGCGAACTGGCGGACCGCGCCTATGTCAGCAAACCCACAGTTGTTCGGTTTTGCCGCAGCATGGGTTACGACGGATTGACCGATTTCAAACGCAAACTGGCGGGTACTGTCAGTGAAGGCGTTCCGTTCATCCACCGCAGTGTCGATGTAGACGACAAAACCGGTGACGTGATGGTCAAGGTGATCGACAACACCGTGGCGGCTTTTCTCAAATACCGAAACGATGCCAGCACCTTGGCGATCGACAAGGCGGCAGGAGCCATTCTGGAAACCTTGGGGCGGGGAAAACGGCTGGAATTTTTTGGCGTGGGCAACTCGGGTGTTGTGGCACAGGACGCGCAACACAAATTCTTTCGCCTCGGTGTCAACACCATTGCCTACAGCGACGGCCATATGCAGGTCATGAGCGCCACCTTGTTGTCTGAAGGTGATTGTGTCGTGGTGATTTCCAATTCGGGCCGCACCAAAGACCTGATCGATGCCTGTGACATCGCCCGCAAAAACGGCGCAACGGCCATCACCCTGACGGCCAGCGGCTCGCCGCTGGCCCAAGCGGGCCACATTCACCTTGCTGCAGACCATCCGGAAGGTTTTGACCGGTACAGCCCCATGGTGTCGCGCCTGTTGCACCTGCTGATCATCGACATTTTGACGACCTGCGTTGCCTTGCGGATTGGCAGCGACAAATTGCAGCCGAAATTGCAGGAAATGCGTGTGAACTTGCGCAGCAAACGTTATGCCTAGTTAGGCCCAATAGGCCTGGCATACGACCTATCTGTCAGGGTTCGAAATGCCACTCACCACATGCCCTGCCGGTACATGCAAGGCCGCCGATTCGATGTGCCCGGTTTGGTCATCAAAGAAAAAATCAGGGCCAAACTCTCGCAGGAACTCCCCTTTGGGCAAACCACCCAGAAACATGGCTTCATCGACCTCTACGTTCCAGTCCATTAGGGTACGAATGGCACGCTCATGGGCCGGAGCGCTGCGTGCAGTAACCAGCGCCGTGCGAATGCGCATGTTGGCAGTGCCTTCCTGCTGCAACCGCTGCAAGGCATCCAACAGGGGTTTGAACGGCCCAGCCAGCAGCGGCTGCGCGGCTTTGTCAGTTTCGTGCTTTTGAAAAGCGGCGAGCCCTTCAGACTGGTAGACCTGCTCAGCTTCGTCACTGAAAAGCACTGCATCGCCATCAAAGGCGATGCGCACTTCATGGGGATGCGCTTCACTGGCGTGGGCTGATCGGGGGTAGACCTGGGCAGCTGGTACACCGGCTGCAAGGGCAGCCCGCACATCGCTCAAATGGGCCGACAGAAACAAATTGGCGTTTAGTGGTTTGAGATAGCGCCACGGTGCTTCGCCACGGTTAAAGGTCCCTCGTTCAATTTGCAAACCATAGTGTTGTGCGGAGCGGAAAACCCGCATGCCGCTCACCGGGTCATTGCGCGAGAGAATGACCACTTCAACTCGCTTGTCCGCTTCTTGGTTGAAGGCCAACAACTTTCTCACCAGTGAAAAAGCCACGCCTGGTTTGGCCGGTTGGTCCAGCCGCGACAGCTGCAGCTGCATGTAGGCGCGGTCTTTGTGCAGGCCGCTGCCTGCTTCAAAGATCTCGTTTTCTTCCTCAAAATCAAACAAGGCGCGGCTTGAAATGGCCACAACCAATTTTCCGCTTAAAGGATTGGCCATCAACGTACCAATTGGTTGAGTTCAATAATGGGCAACAACACCGCCAATACGATGAGCATGACTACCAGCCCCATCGCCACAATCAGTAACGGCTCGGCAATAGTGGCCAGTTGCATGGCCCGGCGCTGCACTTCCAGCGCCTGCTGGCGTGCCGCGTGATCCAGCATGGCGGGCAGACGCCCGGTTTGTTCTCCCAGACGCGAAAACATAGCCAGCAGCGCCGGGAATCTCTTGGTTTGGCCCAAAGCGGTTGCCAGCGGCGCACCCTCACGGACCTGCACTACCATTTGCAGCGCATCCGCCTTCATGGCCTGGTTGCCCAAAGTTTCGGCGGCAGCTTGCAAAGCCTTCAAAATCGGTACGCCCGCACCCGACAACATGGCCAAGGTACTGGCAAACCGGGCTGAATTAAAGCCCCGGCTCAACCTACCCAAAATAGGCAACGTAAGCCACGCAGCATCTATTTTCAAACGCAACGCCGGTATTTTTCGGGCCCAATGGACGGAAAAACCCAGCAGGCAAGCGGCGATCAGCATCAACCACCACCAGGCCTTCACCCATGTGCCCAAGGCCAACATAACGACCGTGAGCGTTGGCAACGATCGTTTGCTGCCCACAAATACATTGGCGACTTGGGGCACCACATAGGCCAGCAAGAACATGACGATCACTACCGCGACGATAGTGACGATGGCCGGGTACAAAGCTGCGCCGACCAATTTGCTGCGCAACGCTTGTTGCTCCTCCATGTCGGTAGCCAGTTTTTCCAGCACCAGACCCAAGTTGCCACTTTGTTCCCCGGCACCCACCACCGCCACAAAAATATCAGAAAACTCGCCCGGAAACTGGCTCAACGCCTGCGCAAACGAAGCGCCGCCGTTGACCTGTGAACGCAAGCCAGCTACCAAATTGCGTTGGCTGTCTACTTCTGATTCGTCAGACAAAGAGCCCAACGCCCGCTCGAGTGGCAACCCCGCACTGACCAAGCCGGCCAATTGCCGTGTCCAGACCGCCAAGTCAGCGGAATTAAAAGTCCGCCGGGTCCACAGGTCGCGGTTCAAACCCTTGTTGGCATGCTTTTGGGTATCGCTGCCCACACCCACAGCCTGAACGTCAAGTGGCACCAATGCCTGTCCGCGCAACATCGCCCGGGCCGCCTTGGCGGTATCCGCCTGGATGATGCCCTTGCGGGATTGACCGTCTTGGCTCAGCGCGTCAAAAGAATAGGCTGGCATGCCAAATTCACGCGTTGGGGTCGCGGGTGACACGCAACAACTCTTCGCGCGTTGTGATGCCCGCCGCTACCAGCCGTTCGCCATCGTCACGCATGGGTTTCATGCCGCTGGACTGCGCTGCATCGCGTATTTTTGCCTCGGAGGCACGGCTGTGAACCAGGGCCCGGGTTGTTTCATTGATGACCAGCAATTCAAACAAACCGGTGCGCCCCTGGTAACCACTTTGGGCGCATGCCGAGCAGCCGGCACCCGCACACTGGGGGCAGACCTTGCGCACCAGCCGCTGTGCCAAAACACCCAACAAAGACGAACTGAGCAAAAACGGCTCGATGCCCATGTCGGTCAGCCGCGTGACGGCGCTCACCGCGTCATTGGTATGCAGCGTCGCCAGAACCAGGTGCCCCGTAAGCGACGCCTGAATGGCGATTTGCGCAGTTTCAAAATCGCGTATTTCACCAATCATGATGACGTCCGGGTCTTGCCGCAATATCGCCCGAAGCGCCTTGGCAAACGTCAGGTCTATTTTGGTGTTTACCTGGGTTTGGCCGACGCCAGGCAATTCATATTCAATCGGGTCTTCCACCGTCATGATGTTGCTGGTGGCCGCATCCAACCGGCTCAACGCAGCGTACAGCGTGGTGGTTTTGCCCGAACCGGTGGGCCCAGTCACCAATATGATGCCATGCGGTTGCGCAATTAGTTTTTGCAATTGCAGCAACACTTCCCCTTGCATGCCAACGGCTTCCAAACTTAATTTGCCGGCCGATTTGTCGAGCAAACGCAATACTGCCCGTTCTCCATGGGTGCCTGGCAGGGTGCTGACCCGCACGTCAACAGCACGGGTGCCAATGCGCAGGCTGATGCGGCCGTCTTGCGGAAGCCGCTTTTCAGAAATATCCAGTTCGGCCATGATCTTGAGCCGGGATATCAGGGCCGCATGAAGGGCACGATTGGGCTGCACCACCTCACGCAGGCCACCGTCAACCCGAAACCGCACGCTGGAATGGCGCTCGTAGGGTTCAATGTGAATATCGCTGGCACCATCTCGCACGGCCTGGGTCAGCAAGGCATTGAGCATACGAATGATGGGGGCGTCGTCTGCCG
>JANOVW010000381.1:0-2121 GCA_031417575.1 Rhodoferax sp.
ATGATGGCGATCAGCAAACCAAACACCACCGACTTGCTCATCGCCAGGGCCAGGTTGGAAGCCTCGACCGCCTGCGGCAGCGCCATGAAGAAGAATTCAGGGGTGATGCCCAGCACAATGTCAGCCGTCAGAATGCCCCCGGCCAGGGCGGCCAAGGTGGTCCACACCGCCACCAGGGGCATGGCAATGGCCATCGCCAGCGCCTTGGGCATCACCAGCCTGAAACCGGGCGAAATGCCCATTACCTTCATGGCATCGAGCTCTTCGGTGACCTGCATGACGCCAATTTGGGCGGTAATCGCCGAGCCCGAGCGCCCAGCCAACAAAATGGCGGCCAGTACCGGGCCCAGTTCGCGTATCAGCGCAATGCCCAGCACATCCACAATATAGGCATCGGCGCCAAACTGGCGCAGTTGCCGGGCCATCAGGTAGGCCAGTACTACGCCGATCAGAAAACCCACCAAAGCGGTAATCGGCAAGGCGGTGGCACCGATCCGGTAAAGGTTGCCAGAGATATCCCGCCAGGGGCCTTGGCGCGGTGAACGCAGCAGGCGGCCCACGTCCAACGCGAGTTGGCCAAACAGGTAGAACACATCGACCAAATGTTCCCACAGGCGCAGCGCACGCGCACCCAGGCCCAAAAACAGGCCCATCAGCTTGCGCAGCGCCACCTGAAAGTGGGTGCGCAGGGGCACGGCCACCTGCGGTACCGTGAACCGTGCCACACGCTCCAGCATGGCGCGTTGGTCGGGGGTGGTTTGCAGTTCAGCCGGCCATTGCTGGCCCCAGGCGTTCCACAACCATTGGGCGCCGACATGGTCAAACCGTTGCATGGCGCGCACGTCCCAACGCACCGGGGGGCTGGTTTTCAGCGCCTGGGCCTGGCTCAGCAAGTCAGCCTGCAACTCAACCCGAGCCAACTGGGAAGCCGTCCAGCGGCCCTGGAGTTCCACGGCAACGCCTTGTGGCGTGTTGTTGCTTAGCAGGCGCGGCGATTTGTCGCCGGGGACGTTACCCGTGGCGGTCTCTTGTGCGGGCGCGGTGGCAGCGTCCAACACGGCGGTGGGCCAGAGGGAATCAGGGCTGGGAGTTGAATTTGCCATCGTTGGGGCTTGATCGTACCTGCTGGCGTGCAAAATCAGGGTTTCCTAGGCCTCTTGATCAAAACCTTTCCATTTTTGCAGGAACACCATGAGCACCACCGACGAATTGCGGGTTGAACAACGCGGCCCGGTTTTGTGGCTGACCATTCAGCGCGAAGAGCGGCGCAATTCCATGAGCCACGGGGTGTTGGCCGGCATGTCTGAGGCCATCACGGGCGCGCAGAAGAGCCGCGACATTCGCGCCATTGTCATCACCGGCTGCGGCACCAAGGCGTTTTGTGCAGGGGCCGATTTGCAGTCGGCCAAAGCTTTCACCACCGATTATTCCGAGCCTTTGGGCCATCTGGCGCAGTTGCTGCGTGTGGCCCGCGCCAGTTATGTGCCACTGATCGCGCGTGTCAACGGCGCGTGTATGGCGGGTGGTTTTGGTCTGTTGTCGATGTGTGACATGGCGGTGGCTTCGCGGCACGCCATTTTTGGGTTGCCGGAGGTGAAGGTGGGTGTTTTTCCGGCCCAGGTGCTGAGCGTGCTGCAGCATCTCATTCCGCGCCGTATTCTGGCCGAAATGTGCCTCACCGGAGAGCCCATCACCTCGGCGCAGGCGCTGGAATATAACCTCGTGAACTATGTCGACGATGACGTGGACGAGCGCCTGCAATGGTTGTTGGGCCGCTTGCTCGACAAATCACCCGCTGCCATTCGCCGGGGCATTTACACGATGAAAAAAGTGGAATCGATGGCGTTTGAAGAATCCATGTCGTTTACCGAAAGCCAAATTGCCCTGTTCACCTTGAGCAATGATGCCAAAGAGGGGCAAAAAGCGTTTCAGGAGAAGCGCAAGCCCCAGTGGACGGGGGACTAACTTGGCGGGCCCTGCCGCCGGCCATTTGCGCTTGTTTTTGAACCACCTCCGCTGGCCCGCTGGATGCCACGTCGCCGGTCCTCATGGTGCGGATTCGCGTCGCTGGCAGCGACACTCCCGCACAAATCGGCCCGGCGCCGTGGCATCCAGCGGGCC
>JANOVW010000382.1:0-2465 GCA_031417575.1 Rhodoferax sp.
GCCCGCCCAAAAGCCACGCCGCCAACCCCGCCGGGTGCAGCGGTGGCAACGGCTACCCTGTTGCCGCCTGGTGCTGCTGGAGAGCTGGCTTCGCCAAAAGCCGATTTGGCTGAGCCCGCGCCTTCCGCCTTGCCCACATCAACCGATTCCCAAGCCAACGCTGCCCCGCCAGAAAAAGTGCCTGACCCACTCGTCCAGGCCGCAGTGCCAGCCATCGGGCCGGCCAAAACAAGCGCTACACCACCTGACCCCGTGGTCACAACGGCTCCCTTGGCCAGCAACCAAGCACCCACTGCCGCCGTTGCGTTCACGGTGCCGGGCCCAACCCGCCTCAAATACAACGTCACAGGTACCAAAGACAGGCTGGAATACAACGCACAGGCCGAGATGACGTGGTTGCTCGATGGCAATAGTTATGAGGCCCGGCTGGAAGTGAGTGCTTTCTTGATCGGATCAAGGGTGCGTACCAGCAGCGGCAGCCTGACCCCCGAAGGTTTGCAACCCATCCGTTTCGCCGACCGTTTCCGCACCGAGGTAGCGGCGCACTTTGTACGGGATCGGCAGGTCGTGGTGTTCAGTGCCAATACACCCGACGTCGTGTTGGTACCGGGCATGCAAGACCAGCTGAGCGTGTTTGTACAAATTGGCGCGATGTTGGCCGCCGCACCTGAAAAATACCCGCCGGGTACCAAGCTAACGTTTGAAACCATCGGCCCGCGTGCATCGGAAACCTGGGTGATGGGCGTAGAAGCCGAAGAAACCCTCAATCTGCCCGGTGGTACGCTCAAGGCCATCAAACTGGTGCGGGCACCGCGCCTGGACTATGACCAAACCGCCGAGTTGTGGCTGGCGCCCCAGGTGGGTTATTTGCCGGTACGTATCAAGATCACCGAGCGCAACGGTGACTACGTCGACCAGCAGTGGCGCAGCACCGAAGCACCCTGATCGCCTTGATGATTGGTTTTGGGGGGCGGTGAAGCGGGCCCATGGCAGCAGGTGCTTGCTTGTTTCGTTTTTGCACCAGTGTTTTCCCTCAAAACATTGAAAAATTCCGAAATCCCCCCATTTCAGACTTATGCAAAACGCAAAGGTGGTCTCGCCGTCTGGCGGCCTGCCCTACACTTCAGGCACGCAACTTCAAAGCCACCATGCACACCCTCTACGATTCAGATTCCTACACCGTAACCCACATGCTGGCCAACGCCGCGTTGGTGGAAGCGGCGGACTCGGTCACGGACGATGCAAACCCGACGGGTAGAACCGTTCCGGTCATGGCACGCCATGGCTTTGAAATTGTGGACAAACGCAACGGCAAAGAGCTCTACCTGGATGGTTCATGGGCCGAGTTGTTCCAGCAGCATATTTCGGCGTGGCAGTTGAAAACACCGACGCAAGAAGAAGTCGAAGACACGCTGGAGCAGTACGCTGAACTGGCGCAAAACCCGATCGTTGCGCACTGAACCGGAGCGCCCCGTGCCCCGCGCAGGGTTGAGCCATGCGCTTGCCGGTTGTTTTTGGGTAGTTGTATTGCTGAGTGGCTGTGCCAGCCCACCCCTGCCGGGTTCGGCCGTTGCCCATCACCTTCACGCGCTGCTTCCAGCTGACGCCCTGCTTTTGGGCGAGCAGCATGACAACCCGGATCACCAACGCATTCAGCGTGATGTGGTCGAAGCCTTGGCATCGCGCGGCCAATTGGCCGCGGTCGTGATCGAAATGGCTGAAAGGCCCCACACCACCGCCTCTTTGCCATCGGCAGCCTCTGCAGCAGATGTTCAGGCCGCTCTGCGCTGGGACGCAAAAGCCTGGCCCTGGAGCCGTTATGCCCCTGCAGTAATGGCCGCGGTACGGGCAGGCGTGCCGGTGCTGGGGGCCAACCTGCCCCGTACCCAGATGCGCGAAGCGATGGGCCAAACCAGTCTGGACACGCGTTTGGATGCCGTCGCGCTGGCCGCACAAAAACAAGCGATTCGTGAAGGCCATTGCAATCTGCTGCCCGAAACACAAATCGCGCCGATGACCCGTATTCAAATCGCCCGCGATGTGGCGATGGCCGAAACCGTGAGCCAGGCGACAGCTGTTGCCCCAGGCAAAACCGTCGTGCTGATCGCGGGCAGCGCCCATGTCGACAAGGCTTTGGGTATTGCGCGGCACCTGCCCGGTGGCTTGAACGCCAAGTTCGTTGGGCTGGCGGCAACCGAAATGGGCAATGACTCAAAAGCCACCCAAACCCCCGCTGTCAAAGGGTTTGATGTTGTCTGGCCGACGCTGGCCGCGCAGCAAACGGACTATTGCGCGGCGTTCAAAGCGGGGCGCAGTTAGTCCAGCTTTGCTGCAGCCAGCTGCTTTTGTGCCGCTGCCAGCATCACCTTGCGCAAGCGCGAGAGGCCGATGTCATGCTCGTAGAGGTGCTCGCGCTGGTTGGCATCGGGCTCCATGGTCTCCAGCATCACCCGGTCTTGTTCCAG
>JANOVW010000383.1:0-4280 GCA_031417575.1 Rhodoferax sp.
TGGGCCTGATGTGCGCCACCATGGTGGCCCGCTCATCGCCCATCAAGGCCATCGCTGCGATGTTTTTGGGCCTTCTCATCACTTGCGTCGGCATTGAAAACCCGGCCGGTGCCCAACGCTTCACCTTCGGCATTGCCGATCTGCTGGGCGGCATTGAAATCATTCCGGTGCTGGTGGGGGTGTTTGCCGTGTCGGAGGTGATGCGCGCCTATAAAGCCAGTGATATCCCCATGTTGCCGCCGCGCAAATTTGGCAGCATATTGAAGGGCCAGTGGGCCCTGACCAAATCACACCCCAAGCAGCAAATACGCGGCAATATCGTCGGCATCATCATTGGCGTATTGCCCGGCGCGGGTGCCGACATGGCCGCGTGGATCAGCTACGCCATGTCCAAACGCTTCTCCAAAACCCCCGAAAAATTTGGCACCGGCCACCCCGAGGGCTTGATTGAAGCGGGCTCCAGCAACAACGCCAGCCTGGCTTCGGGTTGGGTGCCATCACTGTTGTTTGGTATTCCGGGCGACACCATCACCGCCATTGCGATTGGCGTGTTGTACATGAAGGGCCTGAACCCCGGGCCTACGCTCTTCACCGAAAAAGCCTCCAGCATGTACGCGCTGTACATCGTGTTTTTGATTTCCAACATCATCATGATTCCGTTGGGCATCATGATGATCCGCTCGGCCCGTTATGTTTTGTATGTGCCGCGCAGCCTCATCATGCCGGTTATTGTGCTGCTGTGTGCAGTGGGCTCTTTTGCCACCGGCAACAACCTGGCGCTGGTGTTCACCGTCGCCAGTTTCGGCCTGGTGGGTTACTTCATGGACAAAAACGGCTACCCGGTGGCAGCGCTGGTGCTGGGTGCGGTGATGGGCACGATGGTGGAGCAAAACTTTGTCACCTCGCTGATCAAATCAGACGGCAGCCTGTTGCCCTTCTTCAGCCGCCCGGTGGCGGCTGTGCTGGCGTTTTTCACCGTCGCGGCGGTGTTGTGGCCGCTGGCGGTTTGGCTCAAGAGAAAACCAGCCATCGCAACGCGTTAATCCCGGCGTTAAGCCCAGGCGTTGACCCGTCACCCAGGGTTGCACCTGCCAACCCTCAAAGGGGTTTTGCAGCACCCGCACAGGTCATGGGGCTGCGTGGTTGCCGTTTGGCCG
Organism: Rhodoferax sp.; assembly: GCA_031417575.1. Classification (GTDB taxonomy): domain Bacteria; phylum Pseudomonadota; class Gammaproteobacteria; order Burkholderiales; family Burkholderiaceae_C; genus JANYCG01. The sequence goes on from JANOVW010000383.1 coordinate 1,158, forward strand.
TTGTTGCCGTTGTAGGGCCCCGGAGCGTCAGGAATAAATCTCGTTGCCGCCCTTGCGGAAGGCTTCGGCTTTCTCTTCAAACCCGCTGCTGATTTGCTGGATGGGAATCACGCCCGAAGCCGCTCCCAAAGTTGCTCCAGAGGTGGCCAGCGTCGTGGTGGCCGGGTTCAGCCGGGCAAATTCACGCACCTCCTGCGAGATTTTCATCGAGCAAAACTTGGGCCCGCACATCGAGCAAAAATGCGCCACCTTGGCGTTTTCTTTGGGCAGGGTTTCGTCGTGGTAGGCCATCGCCGTGTCGGGGTCTATCGCCAGACGGAACTGGTCTTCCCAGCGGAACTCAAAACGCGCTTTGGAAACCGCGTTGTCCCACATCTGCGCCCCTGGGTAACCCTTGGCCAGGTCACCCGCATGGGCAGCGATTTTGTAGGCGATCAGGCCCTGCTTCACGTCATCGCGGTTCGGCAAGCCCAGGTGTTCCTTGGGGGTGACGTAACACAACATGGCGGTTCCGTACCAGCCGATGTTGGCCGCGCCCATCGCGGAGGAGATGTGGTCGTAACCGGGCGAGATGTCGGTGATCAGCGGCCCCAGGGTGTAAAACGGTGCCTCAAAACAGGCTTCCAGTTGTTTCTCGACGTTTTCTTTCACCAGTTGCAGGGGCACGTGGCCGGGGCCTTCGATCATCACCTGCACGTCATGCTTCCAGGCGATCTGGGTCAGTTCACCCAGGGTGTGCAATTCGGCAAACTGGGCTTCGTCGTTGGCATCGGCGATGGAGCCAGGGCGCAGGCCGTCACCCAGCGAGAAACACACGTCGTAAGCCTTCATGATCTCGCAGATCTCGTCAAACCGCTCGTACAAAAAGCTCTCTTTGTGGTGCGAGAGGCACCACTTGGCCATGATGGAGCCACCGCGCGAGACGATGCCGGTGAGTCGATTCGCCGTGAGCGGCACATAGGCCAGGCGCACGCCCGCGTGGATGGTGAAGTAATCCACCCCTTGCTCGGCCTGCTCGATCAGCGTGTCGCGGAAGATCTCCCAGGTCAAATCTTCGGCCTTGCCGTTGACCTTCTCCAGCGCCTGGTAGATCGGCACGGTGCCAATCGGCACGGGCGAGTTGCGCAAAATCCATTCGCGCGTTTCGTGGATGTTTTCACCGGTCGATAAATCCATCACCGTGTCGGCTCCCCAGCGAATCGCCCAAACCAGTTTGTCCACCTCTTCTTCAATGCTCGATGTAACGGCCGAGTTGCCGATGTTGGCGTTGACCTTGATGAGGAAGTTGCGGCCAATGATCATCGGCTCGCCTTCCGGGTGGTTGATGTTGTTGGGGATCACTGCACGGCCCCGGGCCACCTCGCTGCGCACAAATTCAGGCGTGATCTCCTGCGGAATCGCCGCATTGAACGAATGCCCGCGTTTGGGCAGGCGCTCGGTGGCCAGGCGTTCGGTCAGTTGCGCCCGCACCAGGTTTTCGCGGATGGCGATGTATTCCATCTCGGGGGTGATGATGCCTTTTCGGGCGTAATGCATCTGTGACACATTGGCACCCGGTTTGGCGCGGCGCGGCACCGGCGCGTGGGCCATGCGCAGGGCCGCCAGGGCCGGGTTGTTCAGGCGGTCGCGGCCATAGGCGCTGCTGATGCCGGGCAGGGCCTCGGTGTCGTGCCGTTCGTTGATCCACGCGCCGCGCAGTGGCGCCAGGCCCCGGGTGATGTCGATGGTGGCGGCAGGATCGGTGTAGACGCCTGACGAATCAAACAGGCGCAGCGGCGGGTTGGCTTCACGGCGGGTCTGCTGGCCTTCAGCTACCAGGGTGTCGGTCAGCGTGACCTCGCGGAAAGGCACCCGAATGTCGGGCCGTGAACCTTCGATATAAATTTTGGCCGAGCCGGGGAAGGGCGTGCGCGTGATGCGGCTGGTGAGGGCTGCGGTGTTAACGGTCAATGCGGTTTTTGCGATGGCGGGTCTCCAGAGGTCCAGTAGGGGTGGGGTGCCTGCCTGGGGAGCCGCAGATGCCTTCGGGTGAAGGAGCCGTCGGGGGCCGAAAGCGTTGTTCCCTACGCGGGAATAACCCCGATCAGGTTCAGCGGGTCTCGCAGTGTTGCGATCTCAGCCTCAGACTCATGTCTTTGGCACCCCGACAAGCTGAGGGCATTGTAGACACGTGTTTTGGACTATTTGAACGAGGGTCCGCTACGGGTGCCGATAGCCTGTGCCGGACCACTCCTCATGGTGGGCTGATCCGCGCTGCCTGACGGCAGCACGGGCGCAGAAATCGTCGGGTTCCGGCACACCCATTCGGTGCCGCTTCGCTGCTTCAGGTTTTCACAACTGCCGTCGCTTACCCCCCCGAGATTCAACCACCCATCGAGCGTAGAGGTTTCGGGTTAAGATGCCCAAAACGACGATTTATGCGCCCCTGTCGCCCCCAGGCGACGCGGATCAGCGCACCATGAGGAGTGGTTCGGCATCTGAACCCGGAACCCGAAGCGGCGAAAGTGCCAGCCAGACGCAAACCAAACGCCGCACCCAAAAAGACCCAAGCCGCTCAAAAGCAACCCTAAAAAGCCCCGATACACCCTCGCAAACTACAATAAGCAGCTTTCGCACTACCCCATGAACGCCGTCGCAGACCTCTCCACGCGGGACGTTTCCTTCTTCCCCCGCCCCGCCAAGCCGCTCACCAGTTACCGCAAGTACTGGGCGGCTCGGTTTGGTACGGCCAAATTTTTGCCCATGAGCCGGGCCGAAATGGACGTGTTGGGCTGGGACAGTTGCGACATCATCCTCGTCACAGGCGACGCCTATGTAGACCACCCCAGCTTTGGCATGGCGGTCATTGGCCGTATGCTGGAGGCCCAGGGCTTTCGGGTCGGCATCATCGCCCAGCCCGATTGGCAAAGCGCCGAAGCCTTCAAGGTATTGGGCAAGCCGAATCTGTTCTGGGGCGTAACAGCCGGCAACATGGACAGCATGATCAACCGCTATACGGCTGATCGAAAAATCCGCACCGACGACGCTTACACCCCCGGCGACATCGGTGGCAAGCGGCCCGACCGTGCGGCCATCGTTTACAGCCAGCGCTGCCGCGAAGCCTTCAAAGACGTGCCCATCATT
>JANOVW010000384.1:0-6558 GCA_031417575.1 Rhodoferax sp.
GGCCCGCGCGCCCAACCACCATACGTCCTGCAACACCGGTAGCACCAACCGGACCCTGCATGCCTTGCGCACCGGTCGCGCCAGTGGGGCCAGTTGGCCCAATCAACGCCACACCGCTTGGGCCGGTGTCCCCGGTGTTTCCCTGTGCTCCGGTGGCACCGGTGGCACCGGTGGCACCGGGTGGGCCGACATAACTGATCATTGCGGGTTGCGGGTATTCAACGTTCGCCACGTGAGCGGGCCTGCTGCTGCAGCCTACGCCGACTACGGCAACCAACGCCAATGAAAGCGTATTCTTGAGCATTGCTGTTTTCATAAAAGTTCCTTTGGATAAATAAAGTAATTGCGCACGCCATCACTATTGATATTGCAAACGTGAGTGCGGGTTACGTTGCAGCAACCACAGTAAATCGTCGGGTAAAAGCCGTCTGTTCGATGCCGTACAGAGGTGGCAGCGCAGCCTGCATGGGCCTCCAAGGTCGCGCCGCTCTAAACGGCGACGGCAGCCTCAGGACTGATCCGGCGTGCCAGTTCTTGCGGTGACCGAATTGCCTGCACACTGACCGTAGGCAATAGCAAACACCGTGCAAGGAGGCGTGCGAGCCTTGCGCTTGAGGTAATCCAGCATCGGCAAATCCAGGCGCCTGGCTGCTGCGGCATCCACCTTGTCTTCCGACGATGGACTGATTCCTTCAAGATAGAACCGCTTCAGGTCGGCCGTCGACACCACCTGAACTGATTCGGGCGGGACCAGCATCACTGCCTCGTAGAGTGAAGACGGGAAATCCATTTCGTCCACGAAGTCCTTCACCGTCTTGGCCATGTATCGAAATCGCACCGCGCGATCCGGCAAATCTTGGGTGTAGGGGAAATACGGGCGGTGAATTCCCAACTGTCCTGCGACACTTCGACGCTCGCCGCCCATGAATGCGAAGACGCAGGCACTCAAGCATCTGTCATTTTTGTCGACAAAAGTGAAAATTCCCAACTTGCGAAGCAGCCGTCCGAGATCCATGCCAACATCAATGTCGCCGCCACCGCTGTTGAGCCACACCATGTTGTCAAAAAGTTTTTGCTGACCATTCTTGAGCAACCGCTCCATGACCAAAGCGCTATCGAGGTCTTTGCGGGTAATCTCTCCAGCCAGATAGACGCGCACCTCGTCGACCGGCGTTACCAATCGGTCAGCACTGATTTGCGCATAGGAAGTGTCTGACGCGTTGTTGTATTTTTTGATCCCCGACCAAATTGATTGGCCGTTGGCCTGTTGCAGGCTGCGAAAAACCAGCTCGGCATGCACCCCGATACCTTGCGCCGCAAGGCCGATGAAGACGAGCAGTGCTGCCATATTGCGTGACCAGTGGCGCGCATGTGGAAAGCTTGCTGCAACTGAGCCCCGGTCAAGAGCGACTTGTTGGGCCTTCAGTCTGTGCATGGCGCGCTTGCCCCACCAAACGAATTTCAAACGCATCTCGGATCCATCATTGTCAGATGATGCGCTGGTCCAGGCGGTTACACCATCAGCATGCGTCGCAACATTTTTCCAATGAATGGGTAGCCCACTGTAAGGATATCCCTACGGGTGCACACTTGTTCACCGGCTTATGGCATGGTGCCTTCGTCGAGCAAGCCGTGTTTCAAGCCATAACGAATCAGTTCAGCGACGCTGGTCATCTGCATTTTCTGAAATACGCGCGTTTTGTAGGTGCTCACCGTCTTGGCACTGAGGTTGAGCTGTAATGCAATGTCGTTGATGGTCTCGCCGTTGGCAATTTTGCGGAAGATCAAAAATTCACGATCCGACAATGAGGTGTGGGGCGCGCGGTCGTCCCGCAAAATCAGGTTGAAAGCCAGATCAGTGGCGACATCCGCGCTGATGAAGCGTCCCCCTTTTGCAACCGATCGGATCGCACTCAATAATTGTTGCGAGGCGCTATCCTTGCACACGTACCCTGAAGCCCCGGCGCGGATGCTGCGCACGGCGTACTCGTCTTCTTTGTGCATGCTGAGCACCAAAATCGGAAGTTTCGGCTTTTCACTTTTGATCTGTTTGATCAGTTCAATGCCGCTGCGACCAGGCATTGACATGTCGAGCAGGAGCAAGTCCCACTCACCTTCACGCACGCGCGCCAGGGTCTGAAAACCATCGCTGGCCTCACCTGCAACGAGCATGTCGCCAGCCGTGGCAAGAATCTGCTTCAAGCCTTCGCGCATCAGGGTGTGGTCGTCGGCAATGAGGATGCGGATCATGGTGTAGTCGGCACACTTTTGGGAATGGTGACTTCTATATGCGTGCCGCGTCCGGGCGCACTGTCGATTGCCAATCGCCCGCCCAGCATGTCCACGCGCTCACGCATGCCCAGCAGACCATAGGTTTTGCGTTCGCCCTCCAGCGCTGTCGATAGGCCGCAGCCGTCGTCTGCGATGGTTAGCAGCAGTTCATCGCCACGATCCTGCAACGCGACCATCGCATGCGAAGCCCGGGCGTGGCGGGCAATGTTGGTCAACGCTTCCTGCACGATGCGAAAGAGCGTCGTAGACAGGGCCTCGTCCAAGCCGTAGGCCTCACTGTCCAACAGCAGATCACACGGTATCGCGAAGCGCTGCGTGAAATTTTTGACATAGGTCGAAATTGCCGCTTCAAAACCCAGATCATCGAGCATGCCGGGCCGCAGCTCATCGCAAATCTGCCGCGTCGTGTCGACCATGGTGTCTATCAACTGATCAATGGTGGCGAACCGTGTGAGAGTTGTTGGCTCAACGTTCGTCAAGGTGCTGGACAAACTGTTGAAGTCGATGCGCAGAGCCGTCAGGTTCTGCCCCAGTTGGTCATGCAGTTCGCGTGCAAAGTGCGCACGGTCGTCTTCGCGTGCCCGTTGCAGGGAGATCGACAGCTGCTTGAGGCTTGCCCGGCTTTGCGTCAATTCTCGCTCTGCCTGACGGCGCTTCGTGATGTTGCGGATATTGCACTGAATCACCTCAATGCCTTCGCAGTCATAGGCGTTGCTGACAAATTCCACGTCGATCAGTTCGCCCGTCTTGGTTTTCAAAGGCAGTTCATCGTAGCGCACATAACCTTTGCTTTGAAGCTGTGCGAACACCTCTTTGCTCTCCTTGATATCTGCAAATGGGCCGACTTCCCAGAGTTTCTTGCCCAGGAACTCGGCATGTGTGTAACCAAGCATTTCAATCAGGTACGGATTGACATCCTCGATTTGTGCGGTGTCCGAATTGAGCAACAAGATTCCGTCTTGCGCAGCTTCAAACAGGCGACGATAACGACTCTCCGAAACCCGCAAGGCCTGCAACGCCACACCGTAGAGCGCATTGGCCGCAGAGGCGTGAGTTGGCAATTCAAGCGTACGAGGCATGTGAAAACTCCTTAAAACCGGCGCAAGAAGTTCGAAACTGGCCCCATAGCGGGGGGTTGCGCACGCCAAGCCCACTAAGACACCCTATACGAAATCGCGGTTGCTGTCTGTGTGTTGACGCTCAGTGGGATCTGAGGCTCGGCCACCCTGGGCGTGGCTTCATTGCGCAATCTTCAGTGCAGCAACGGGTTCAGGTTCGCGTGGAGCGACATGGCCACCACTGGCACGTTAGCATCCGGGAACATGACTTTCAGCGGGATGAACACGCCATGATCCCAGCGATAGGTGGGGCCTTTCAGCGCTGGCTGGCCAGCTCTGCGGCCAGCTGGTTGTGCCGCTCGATCAGAGGCTCCATGTCCAGCGTTTCCAGTCGGCCTTCGCGCACCACGATCTTTCCATTGACCACGGTGTAGGCGGCGTTGGCGCTGGCACACAGCATCAGGCTGCCGACCGGGTCATGCACCGCACCACCGGCGAAGCCCAGCGTGCGTAAATCGAACAAAGCCAGGTCGGCGCACATGCCGGGGGCCAGATGGCCAATATCCACGCGGCCCAACACCTTGGCACCGCCGCGGGTGGCCAGTTCCAGCGCATCACGGGCGGTCATCTCGGCAGGGCCGAGGTCGCAGCCGAAAAAGGTTTGCTGGCCGAGTTGGGTTGTGCGTGTTTCAGGCGGTGCCATGGCGCGCCCCACGCGGGCCAACAACATAGCCTGACGGGCTTCGTTCACCAGGTGGGCGGCATCATTGCTGGCGCAACCATCGACACCCAGACCCACCGCTACGCCGGCGTTCAGCATCTTGCGTACCGGTGCGATGCCCGAGGCCAGCCGCATGTTGCTGCACGGGCAATGCGCCACGCCGGTTTTGGAGGCAGCGAAGAGTGAAATGCCCAAATCATCAAGCTTCACACAATGGGCGTGCCAAACGTCGTGGCCCAGCCAATCCAGGCTTTCGGCGTATTCGGCCGGGGTGCAATTGAATTTTTCGCGGGTGTAAGCGATGTCGTGGTCGTTTTCGGCCAAATGGGTGTGCAGGCGCACCTTGAAGCGACGCGCCAGGCTGGCCGATTCACGCATCAAATCGCGGCTGACGCTGAACGGCGAGCAGGGCGCTACTGCCACCTGAATCATGCTGCCGTGAGAGGCATCGTGGTAACGCTCGATCAGGCGTTGGGTGTCTTGCAATATGGTCGCTTCGGTTTCCACCACCGCATCAGGCGGCAGCCCGCCTTGCGACTGGCCCACGCTCATGCTCCCACGGGCGGCGGTGAACCGCATGCCGATTTCTCGGGCCGCGTGAATGCTGTCGTCGAGCCGACAGCCGTTGGGGTAGATGTAGAGGTGATCGCTGCTGGTGGTGCAGCCGCTCATCAACAATTCAGCCATGGCCACCTGGGTGCTGGCGTGGATCATGTCAGGCGTTAAACCGGCCCATACCGGGTACAGCCCGCGCAACCACCCAAACAGTTCGGCGTTTTGCACCGCTGGTATCGCCCGCGTCAGCGATTGGTACATGTGATGATGGGTGTTGACCAGCCCTGGGGTGACCAGGTGGTGCTGGGCATCGATCACCTCGTTGGCCTGCGTTGCCAAGGCAGGCGGCAAGTCTTGCGCGGCACCGATGTAGTCGATCAGGCCGTCACGGATAAAGACCGAGGCGTTTTTTAATTCACGCCGCTGGTCGTCCAGGGTGGCGATGCAGGCGGCATTTTTAATCAGCAGGTTCATGCCGCAAGCCTACCCCAAACTAATCCGCTGTAATGCCCGCCGCCTTGATGGTTTTGGCCCAGAACTCAGTGTCGCTTTGCACCAGTGCCGCCAAACCAGCGGGTGGCAGGTAGCGCAGTTCAATGCCGGCGGCGTCGGCGCGGGTTTTGGTTTCGGGTAGTTCCAATGCGGTTTTAATTTGGCCAGAGAGTTTGGCCACCACATCGGCGGGGGTCCCTGCGGGGGCGAAAATGCCGATCCAGGCTTCCAGCTCAAACCCTTTCATGCCCGCCTCGGAGGTGGTGGGCACGTTGGGCATGCTGGGGTGGCGGGCCTTGCTGGTAACGGCCAGGCCCTTGAGCTTGCCTGCCTGTACATGCCCCATCACCGAAGGTGGCGTGGTGATGAACACCTGCACCTGGCCCGACAACACATCTTGAATGGCGGGGCCTGAACCACGATACGGAATGTGCACCATGCTGCTTTGGGTTTGTTGCTTGAACATCTCGGTGCCAATGTGCGACAGCGAGCCATTGCCCTGGGAGGCATAACTGAGCTTGGCCGGGTTCTTTTTGATGTAACTGATGAATTCGCCCAGGCTATTGGCGGGCACCGAGGGGTGCACGGCAATCACATTGGTGGCCACCGTGATCAGGGCGACGGGTGCAAAGTCTTTTTGCGCCCACGGCAATTTGGGTGAGAGGTTGGGGTTGCCGACGTGGTAGGCAGAGTAGGAATTGAGCAGGGTGTAACCATCGGGGTTGGCACGGGCGGCAAACTGATAGGCCACGTTGCCACTGCCGCCGCCTTTGTTGTCGATCACCACCGATTGCCCCACCACTTTGGCCAGTGAATCCGACAAGATACGCGCCGACGCATCGACAAAGCCACCCGGTGGATTGGGTACCACCAAGGTGATCGGTTTGGTAGGGTAGTTTTGTGCGCCGGCCAATTGAGCGAGCGCCATCAGCGAGAGCGTTGCGATGAAAGGTTTGAAAGTGGTTTTCATAGGGGTCAGACGTGCAGTGTGAGGTGTTGCGCCAATGAAGCGATTCCAGCAAAGGAAAAAAAAGATTGAGGGTGTATGTTGACTGAAATTCGCGAGGGTTGGGGACCAAAGGATTAAAACCGTCAATAGGCCCCCGACAACAAAGCCCCCGCGCCGGGCAGGCGCCGCTCCAACCCCAGGCTTTTGAGCAAGGCCCAGGTGGTGCACCCTGCGCTGGAAACCACCGGCAAACCGCTGGCGGCCTCGATCATTTCTATCGATGCGAGCGACGGCATTTGTACACACGCCGATGCAACGAGGGTATCAACGCCTTGCAGATTGAGCTGCTTCCACAATTCTGCGGGCGCTTTGGGGTCGCGCGCACCGACTGCCAGGTTGTCGTGGATTTCCAGCGATACGCTGTCGACCACTTCAATGCCTTCGTGCTCGATGTAGTCAATCACCAACTGCGTCAGGGGCTTCATGTAGGG
>JANOVW010000385.1:0-3858 GCA_031417575.1 Rhodoferax sp.
TCTGGCGCGGCCAACGTATCGACGGTTGGCGTGCGCCGCAGCGCTTGCACGCCGGCGTGGCCCGCACGTTTCAGGTGGCGCAAACGTTTGAGGCGTTAACCGTGCGGCAAAACCTCCAATTGGCGTTGTCGGCCCGCGGGCCGCTGTCGGCTTGGCGCACCTTGAACAACTTGCACCGCGCGACGGCTATGGCCTTGCTGGTGCAGGTGGGGCTGGGCGATGCCGCAGATTTGGACGTGCTGGGTTTGCCCTATGGCGCCAAGAAGCGGCTTGAATTGGCGATTGCTCTGGCCGGTATTTCAGGTGCCGGTAATGCAGGCGCCGGTATTGCAGGTGTCGGTGGGGCGGGCGAAGCGCCACAACACCCCCGGTTGTTGCTGCTGGACGAACCGGCTGCCGGGTTGGCCGGGCCCGAGCGCGCCGCGCTGATGCGCCTGGTGCGCGAGCTTGCCGCCAGCGGTATCAGCGTGTTGTACACCGAACACAACATGGATGCGGTTTTTGGCGTGGCCGACCGGGTGTTGGTGCTGATCGACGGGCTGCTGGTGGCCAATGGCAAACCGGCCGACGTGGCCCGCCAGGCCGAGGTGCGCACACGTTATTTGGGTGCCGGGTTTGAAGCCGATGCGTACCCGACGGGGGCAGCCCATGCTTGAGGTGCAGCACCTCAGCGCCTGGTGGGGCCAGGCACAGGCCCTGTTCGATGTGTCGCTGCGCGTGGGTGCGGGCGAGCTGGTGGTGTTGCAGGGGCTCAATGGCGCCGGCAAATCGACCTTGCTGCAAGCCATCATGGGCCTGGGGCCGCGCTGCATAGCAACCCTGACCTGCCAGCTGGACCCCAATGGCAAACCGCCCCAGCGTATTGACACCTGGCCGCCACACCGGCGCGCCCGGTTGGGCTTGGGTTATGTGGCAGAAGACCGCCGCTTGTGGGCGGGCCTGAGCGTGCAAGACAACCTGATGCTGGCGGCACGAGGCACCGCCACCCTCCAAAAACAAAATCTGGAGCGGGTTTTTCTGCTGTTTCCGGTGCTTCAAAGCATGCTGCAACGCCCTGCCAGCCAGATGAGCGGCGGTGAACAGCAAATGCTGGCCATCGCCCGCACGCTGATGACTTCGCCCCGGTTCCTGCTGCTGGACGAACCCTGTGAAGGCATTGCCCCCGTGCTGGTCGAATCCATCGCCCAGGCGTTGTGGCAGCTCAAAGCGCAGGGCATGCCAATGCTGGTGGCCGAGCAAAACCAGGTGCTGGCCAGCCGGGCCGACCGGGTTATTACACTTGTCGCTGGCCAAGTCAAAAACGCCCCATGATCATCTCCAGCCTGCTCGACACCGACCTCTACAAGTTCACCATGATGCAAGTGGTGCTGCACCAGTTTCCCGGTGCGCAGGTCGATTACAAGTTCAAATGCCGAAACCCGGTTGCGCCCGGCCAGCCCGCCATCAACCTGGCGGCGCATGTGGGCGAAATACGGGATGAAATCCGCTCGTTGTGCAGCCTGCATTTTCAGGAGGCCGAACTGGCCTACCTGCGCTCCATGCGCTTCATCAAAAGCGATTTTGTTGATTTTCTGGGGCTGTTCCGCCTCAACGAAAAGTACATCACGGTTACGCCTTTGCCCTCGGGCGAAATCGACATCAGCATTCACGGCCCCTGGCTGCACACCATCCTGTTCGAGATTCCGGTGTTGGCCATCGTGAATGAGGTTTATTTCCGCAATGCGCACCGTGTGCCCGATTTTGTCGAAGGCCGCCGTCGCCTGGATGTGAAGATCGGGCAATTGCGCGCTGAGGGCTTGAGTGATCTGAAAATCGCCGATTACGGCACGCGGCGGCGCTTTTCGGGCGCCTGGCAAGACGAGGTGGTGCGGGTGTTGTCGGCCAAACTGGGCACCGTGCAAAGCCCTGGCCATGTGAACGGCGTGGCGGGCCAATTGGCGGGCACCAGCAATGTGCTGTTGGCCATGAAGCTGGGCCTTACCCCGTTGGGCACGATGGCGCATGAATATTTGCAGGCCGCGCAAGCGCTGGGCCCGCGCCTGCGAGACAGCCAGGTGTTCGGGTTTGAAAGCTGGGCAAAAGAATACCGGGGCGACCTGGGCATTGCGCTGTCCGACGTGTACGGCATGAACGCCTTCTTGCGCGATTTCGACATGTTCTTCTGCAAGCTGTTTGACGGCGCGCGGCACGACAGCGGCGACCCATTCAGTTGGGGTGAACGCATGATTGCCCACTACGTCAACAACCGGGTCGACCCCAAAACCAAAACCCTGATCTTCAGCGACGGCCTCACCGTGCCGCGCACCATCGAGCTTTACCAACAGTTCAAGGGCCGCGCCCAGTTGGCCTTTGGCATTGGCACCAACCTCACCAATGACCTGGGTTACGAGCCACTGCAAATCGTCATCAAGATGGTGCGTTGCAACGGCCAGCCGGTGGCCAAACTCTCAGACACCCCCAGCAAAAACATGTGCGACGATGAAAAATACCTGGCCTATTTGCGCCAGGTGTTTGAGATTGCCGCCTGAATCCATTAACGCAACCCGACTCCCCCATGAACGCTGTCTTTCGATCGCCTCGCTGGTTTGCAGCCATCTGCCTTTACTTTTTCTGGCCTGCAGCGGCGCAGGCCGCCCAAGTGCAGGGCAGCCAGCTGTCGGTTTTATGGGGCGTTCCGTTCGCAGGCATTTTGCTGTCAATAGCCATCTTGCCGCTGGTCGCACCCACCTTCTGGCACCATCATTTTGGCAAGGTGTCGGCGGCTTGGTCGTTGGCGTTTTTGTTGCCTTTTGCTGCCACATTCGGCTTTGGGGCCATGGGCACCAGCCTGGTCCACGTGATGTTGGCGGAATACATCCCCTTCATCCTGTTGCTGACGGCGTTGTACACCGTGGCAGGCGGCATTTTTGTGCGCGGCAACCTGCACGGCAGCCCCCTGCTCAACACCGGCATTTTGGCGCTGGGCGCGGTGCTGGCCAGCGTGATGGGCACCACCGGCGCTTCCATGCTGATGATTCGCCCGCTGATCCGTGCCAACGACAACCGCAAACATTCGGCGCACATCGTCGTGTTTTTCATCTTCATCGTCTCCAACGCGGGCGGCTCGCTCACTCCACTGGGCGACCCGCCGTTGTTCCTGGGTTTCCTCAAAGGTGTGGATTTTTTCTGGACCATGCGCCACATCTTTCCTGAAACGCTGTTTCTGGTGGGATCGTTATTGGCCATCTTCTTCATGTTGGACACCTGGTATTACCGCTCCGAAGGCGTGCTGCCGCGCGACCCCACGCCCGACACCCACCGCTTTGGCATTGAAGGTGCTGCCAATTTCTGGCTGTTGGGCGCAGTGGTAGCGCTGGTGTTGATGAGCGGCATGTGGAAGCCCGGCCTGGCTTTCGACGTGGCAGGCACTGAAGTGGGTTTGCCGGGCCTGGTGCGTGACATCGGCCTGATTGGCATCACCCTGATGTCGCTGGCGATCACGCCCAAGAAAGTGCATGCCGATAACCAGTTCTCTTGGGGGCCGATGCAGGAAGTGGCCAAGCTCTTCGTCGGAATCTTTTTAACCATCATCCCGGTGATTGCCATGTTGCAGGCCGGTTTACAGGGGCCATTTGCAGCCATCGTTTCGGCGGTGACCCGCCCGGACGGACAACCTGACCCGGCCATGTATTTCTGGGCTTCGGGGTTGTTGAGTTCGTTTTTGGACAATGCGCCGACCTATTTGGTGTTTTTTAATACCGCAGGGGGTAATCCGGCAGTGCTGATGACCAGTATGGCCACCACGCTGGCCGCCATCTCGGCAGGTTCGGTGTTCATGGGTGCCAACAGCTACATTGGCAACGCGCCCAACCTGATGGT
>JANOVW010000386.1:0-2594 GCA_031417575.1 Rhodoferax sp.
CGCGTTGGGGGCGGCAGGGCCTTGCACAAATGCATTTTCGGGTCTGACAGGTTTTCCAGGTTCAGCCGTATGCCGTGGCGCCCCAATTGATTCGAAAGGCGGCTCTTGCGCGACCGCAGCAAATGGCGCGTTTGTTGGTAAGCATGTTCGGCCAAATGGCGGCGCTGTGCATAGCTGAAGGTGTTGGCCAAATACAGCTCCGGGTCCCGGTGATCGGGTTCGATCAGGATCAGGTCGGTATCGGGGTACGCACGTTCATAGTGCTTCATGCCCAGCTCCAGGCGCGAATGAATGATGGAGCGGAAGGTTTGACTCAACACGGAGGGCAAACCACCATCCACGATGCGGGGAATTTGCCGTTGCTCTTTGGGCACGGAACCTTGCATGAGCTTGGGCGTTTTGGGCGCTGTGGAATCAAAGGGGACCAGCGGGTTCAAGCACAACATGAGGTCAATGCCGTCGTCCATTGCGACGGATGCATGCATGGTCTTCTTCAGCGCCCCATCAACAAAATAGCGGTCGTCTATTTCGACCGGCGGAAACAGGCCCGGCAGGGCGGCGCTGGCTTGCACGGCCTGCGAAATGGGCACGTGGTCCCATCCGGGGCGGCCGAACGGGGCGGATTCCCCACTGTCCAGATCAGTTGCCACCAAAGTCAATTTGGTTTTGAGCTGACGAAAATCATTGGTGCGGCCGGGGCGCGAAAAAATAGCGTTGAGTTTCACTTCAAGCTGCTGGCTCGAAAACACCCCGGTGGGCAATGCGGCGCCCAAGTGGTCAATGACTTGTGCCAACGTCTTTTTGCCAAACGTGAGGCGCCACCACGAAGACAACAACAGCCCGGGCAGCATGATGGCCCGGCGAACAAACTCGCTGTAGGCAGGCACCATGAGCCACGCGGGGTCGAACAAATCAGATGGCCCGTTCTCATCGTTGTTGGTGATGAATGAAGCGCAAAGTTCGCGCGGCGTGATGCCGTTGGCCAAACTGGCTGCGATAAAACCACCGGCCGATACACCCACGTAGTGATCCAGCTCCGTCAGCTTCAGGCCTTCCAGGCTGTCTTCAAGTGCGCACAACGCGCCAATTTCATAGATTGCGCCCAGTGGCCCGCCGCCAGCCAGCGCCAGGGCAATGCGGGCAGGTTTTTGTTCCGTACGCATCAGGCCGCAGTGGCCTTGCGCGTGCGCTTGGCAGCGGGAGCTGCAGGCGAAGCAGGTGCCGTGGGCACAGGCGGTTCCTTGGCTTTTTTGGCTACGGCCTTGGATGCAACCGGTTTGGATGCTGCGCCACTCGAGGTCTTGGCAGAAAGGGCTTGCACGCTGGCGTTCAATTCGTCGATGCGGGCGATCAGCGCATTCACATCTTTGGCCGAAGGCACACCGAGTTTGTTCAAGGCTTTGGCAACCCGTTCTTCAAAAATGTTTTCCAGCTTGTCCCATTGGCCTGTGGCCTTGCCGGTGATGCCGCCGGCCATGGCGGTCATGCGGCTGGTGGCTTCGGAGATTTTCTCCTCGGCTGCTGCCTGGGTTTTCTTCTGGATCGCCACGCCTTCCTTCACCAGGGCCTCAAACGCTTTGTTGCCTTCGGCCTGTGCCTTGGTGAAAGCACCCAAGCCCGCTTGCCATATTTGCTGGGCTGAATCTTTAACCGATCCACCGAGGTGAATGCCATGCAAACCGCCGGATTTTTCGGGGGCTGATTTTGTCTTTTTGGTGACCATGTCTGTCTCCATGTGTTGGGTGAAGCGAAGCAGTAGCCACTTTACGCGGCGAGGTGGGTAATTTCTAGGGGCTGGCGACTAAACGTGAAGCGCGTCGCGGCCCCTGCAGGCCTGCTGAATTGCATCCATTCACGAGTGAAAAGGCCGGTCGATGGCGCAGTGAAATGGCGGTTTTTGGTCAGCCGACCTATCGGGTTTCCGCTAGGTGGGCTTGTCGGGTAGTATCAGCAAAATCACCCTCTTATTGTTTTCGTTACAGAACCCCTGGAGATTCCTATGCAGTATTTCGTTACCGGTGCCACAGGTTTTATCGGCAAGCGTCTTGTCAAAAAGCTGCTGGAGCGCAAAGGTGCTGTGGTGCACTTTCTGATGCGTGAAGCCAGCAAAGACAAGGTGGCCGGGCTGCGTGAATACTGGGGCGTGAGCGCTGCCCGCGCCGTGCCGGTGTATGGCGATTTAACCAGCAAAAAATTGGGCGTTGCCGCAGATGCCAGCAAAGCGCTGAAGGGCAAGATTGACCATTTTTATCATTTGGCCGCCGTGTATGACCTGAGCGCCGATGAAGAGACGCAAACCGCTGTCAATATCGACGGCACCCGCAACACCTGCGATTTCGCCAAGGCCATTGATGCCGGGCATTTTCATCATGTCAGCAGCATTGCAGCAGCGGGGCTGTACGAAGGTGTCTTTCGTGAAGACATGTTTGACGAAGCCGAAAACTACGACCACCCGTATTTCAAGACCAAACACGAAAGCGAAAAAATCGTCCGCAAGGAATACAAAGGGGCCTGGACGGTGTACCGCCCCGCCTTTGTCGTGGGCGACAGCACCACGGGCGAGATGGACAAGGTCGATGGCCCGTTTTACTTCT
>JANOVW010000387.1:0-6536 GCA_031417575.1 Rhodoferax sp.
TCTGGCATTTGTCGCCGCCTGGGCATTCGCAAACTTGAGGTGTTTGGGTCGGCAGCGCGCGGTGCAGATTTTGACGTGGCGCACAGCGATGCTGATTTTTTGGTTCAGTTTGAACCGGCAGCCAAACGTGGGCTGGACACCTACTTTGCACTGAAAGCCGAGCTGGAGGCCTTGCTGGGCCGCGCGGTCGATTTGGTGGAGCCCGCCAGCGTGCGCAACCCGTATATTCTGGCTGGCATCAACAGCGCCCGCGAGCTGGTGTATGCCGCCTGATCCGCATCATTTTTCGTCAGATGGGTATAAGCCTTGAAACTCACCCTGCGTATCCTGGGCGTATTGCTCATTGCCGTTTTGGTTTTTGCCGTGGCGGGCATCATCGCTACCTGGGCCCCTGACCGTAGCGTGGAATCGCTCCAGGCGCGTTGGGCGCCTGCGCCCTCGCAGTTTGTGGCGGTGCAGGGCATGCAGGTGCACCTGCGTGACGAAGGCCCGCGCGACGACCCGACACCGATTGTGCTGCTGCACGGCACGGCCGCCAGCCTGCACACGTGGGATGGCTGGGCGGCGGCGCTGGTGGCGCAAAACCGCCGGGTGATTCGCTTCGATTTGCCCGCATTTGGCTTAACTGGGCCACATCCGCAGGCCGATTATTCGATAGCCGCTTACGCCCGGTTTGTGGTGGCGGTGCTGGACAAACTGGCGGTGCCCCAGGTGGTGTTGGGCGGCAATTCGCTGGGGGGTGAAATTTCCTGGGCCACGGCGGTGGCCGCTCCGGCCCGCGTGCAAAAGTTGCTGCTGGTGGATGCCGGTGGTTACCCGTTTGTGGCGCAATCGGTGCCGATCGGGTTCCAAATGGCGCGTTTGCCGGGTCTGCGCTGGCTGATGCAGCAGGTGTTGCCGCGTGGCGTGATCGAGAAAAGCGCCAAAAGCGTGTTTGGTGACCCGGCCAAAGTGACGCCCGAAATGGTCGACCGGTATTACGAGCTCACCTTGCGCGCCGGCAACCGCCAGGCGCTGGGGCAGCGTTTTGAGCAACTGGTGCAGGCGCATGGGCGGGATGCGGGCCAGATCAAAACCATTACCCAACCCACGCTGGTGATCTGGGGTGGGCAAGACCGGCTGATTCCGCCCGACAACGCGGCCAAATTCGGCCAGGACATCAAAGACGCCAAAGTGGTGCTGTTCCCCGCGCTGGGCCATGTGCCGCATGAAGAAGATCCGCGCGCCACAGTGACGGAAGTCATTTCTTTTCTAAAGCCCTGATAAAGCACCGGTTTAAGGCGTAGATTTGCGACTTGAGGAATCGGTGTTTTGTTACAAATTGCTGCAATCGCCGTAAGATGGCGGTTTTGCTTTTAAACAGGCTTGCTTTTGTGTTGTATCCCCATCGATTGTTGAAACCACGAAGCCGCGAAACCTGCCGGAGGCGGCATGGCTGATTTGTTGCCCGTTGCAGACGTCCAATTCCAGGTAGAAATGCTGGCCGACGAGCGCGACCAGGCCGAGGCCCAGGTGCATGAGTTGTTGGGCACCTTCATGAAGCGCCTGGCGCAGGCTTCCAAAGTGAGTGGCAGTTTTCATGCGCATCTGGTGGCGTGTGCGCGCGAGATTGGCGAAGCCAAAGACCTGCGTGAAGTCACCGACTTGTTGCGCGAGCTGCTGGCCGCTACCCACACCATGGCGAAAGACAGCCTGATGGTGCATGACGAGCTGGTTGACATGCGGCAAAAGGTGCTCACCACCGATCAACAAATTGGCCGCCTGCACGCCGAGCTGGACCGCCTTTCGGTGCTGGCCCGGCATGACCCGCTGACCGGCGCGCTGAACCGCAAGGGCATGGACGAAGCCCTGCACCGCGAAATCTCCAAACTGCGCCGCGCCAACACGCCGCTTTCGGTGGCCATGCTGGACATTGACAACTTCAAGAACCTGAATGACACCTTGGGCCACGCGGTGGGCGATGCCGCGCTGCGCCACTTGGCCGTGGTGGCACGTGACGCGTTGCGCCCGCAAGACACCATGGCGCGTTACGGGGGTGAAGAGTTCATTGTGTTGCTGCCCGATACAACGCTGGAGCAGGGCATAGACGCCATCGCCCGCTTGCAAAAGGTATTGGCGCAAAAGCCCTTCATGAACGCCAAGGACGAGGTCCGCATCACCTTTAGCGCCGGCGTGGCCCAGGTGATGGCCAACGAAGATGCCAACAGCGCCGTGAAGCGCGCCGATGAAGCCATGTACCAGGCCAAACGCGTAGGCAAAAACCGCGTGGTTGGAAACTGGTAAACCGCTGCAGGAGATTCAGATGACTTGGTTGATCACAGGCTTGGTGATGTTCATGCTGCCGCACGGCGTGCGCATGGTGGCTGACGGTTGGCGCACGCGCACGTTGGCACGGGTGGGTGAGGGCACTTACAAGGGTGTTTATTCGCTGCTGTCGGTAGCGGGTTTTGCGCTCATCATTTATGGTTTTGGCGTGGCCAGGCAGCAGCCGGTGCAACTGTGGAGCCCGCCTGTCGCCATGCGCCACGTGGCCAGTTTGTTGATGTTGCTGTCGTTCATTTTGCTGGCGGCTGCGTATGTGCCGGGTAACCAGATCAAGGCGCGGCTGCACCACCCGATGGTGCTGGGCGTGAAAACCTGGGCGCTGGCGCACCTGCTGGCCAATGGCAATGTTGCCCATGTGGTGCTGTTTGGCGTGTTTCTGGCCTGGGCCGTATGGAATTTTGTGGCCAGCCGCCGGCGTGATCGCGCGCAGAACACGGTTTACCCACCCGGTAAAACGGGTGCAACCGTCGTCACGCTGGGTGCGGGCCTGCTCGCCTGGGGCCTGTTTGCCTTTTGGCTGCACGGCTGGCTGATTGGGGTGCGGCCTCTAGGATAGTGCGGGTTTGGGGCCAATTTGGGGCGGGTTTCAGGGGGCCGCGGCCGATAATGGGTGCATGGTTTGCCACCGGCTTACACCGTTTCCCCAGGAGTTTTCATGCCACGCCCCATCCTTGCCGAAAGCCATATTCACGCCGCTGTGCGTGAAAAAATCAGCAACCATCAGCAAGACATCGTCATAGAAGTGCAGGCCGCCATCGCGGCGCATGACGTGGTGATCGTCGGCATGGCGCAAAACCCGGCGCCCAAAAAAGCCCGCGCGCTGCTCGATGAAGCCTCAATCAGCTACCAATACCTCGAATACGGTAATTACTTCAACACCTGGCGCAAACGCAATGCGCTGAAAATGTGGACCGGCTGGCCCACATTTCCGATGGTGTTTGTCAAAGGTACCTTGGTGGGTGGTGCTGACGATGTGCAAAAGCTCATCGCCAGCGGCGAACTCAAAACCTTGCTGGGTTAGCCGGGAACCGGCCTGACGGGCCGCCCCGGCTGGCCAGGCTTAGCTGTGGTTGTGTTCGCTAGCTTGGCCGCCTTTTTGGCCCCCCATGCCATTCATGCCACCCATGCCGCCCATGTGCCCCATGCCACCCATTTTGTGGTCCGAGCCGCCTTCGGCATGGTTGTGTCCGCCGGCCTGTCCACGGCGCTCGCCGTGGCCTGGTCCGCCCATCTTGCCGTGCGTGTCAAAGGTCTTTTTCTGCTCGGGCGTCAGCACGGCATAAAAATCTTTGGTGGCCTGGGCGCGTTTGTCCATTTCGGCATCACGCTGGGCGCGCATGGCTTTCATGTGGTCAATACGCTCGGGGGTGCTGAGCTTTTCCATGCTGGCCCGCATGGCATCACGGCGTTGGGCCATGCCTGCCGGTGGTTTGTGGGCGGCGGTGAAGGCCGTCCAGGCAGCTTCCTGGGCAGGCTGGATTTTCAGGGTGGCTTTGAGGTCAGCCTGGCGTTTCTCCATCATTTGCTGCATCTTGGCCGGGTCACGCTGGCCGTGGCTCATGCCGCCGCCCATACCATGGTGGGCTTTGGGTGCGGCGTCTGCCGGGGTGGCAGGTGGGGTTTGGGCCAAGGCCGAAAATCCGGCTGTGGCCAAGAGGCCAGCCAGCAACAGGGGTGAAAAGCGGGTTTTAAAAGTCGAAGACATACAGAACTCCTGGTTAAAAAGACCAGATGAACGAGGGTGCATCCGGGTGAAAAGAAGTTTGCGCGGTATGGGTAATTCTCAAGTGTTGGTACATAAACGCAGGGTAAAGTTTGGTCAAGTTTTATTTCACGCCATTCCCAGATCATCCGTGAAGGTCGTTGGGCCTCCTTGCCGTGCCAAAGCACTGTCTGCGCCGGTCCGCCTACTTCACGAATGATCTGGAAATGGCTTTACGTCTACTTTCAAGGATATTGTGTTTAAAAATTTGTTGGTGTACCGGGTCACCCCCGGATGGAATCAATCGCTGGAGGCGATGGAAGCCGGTTTGCAGGCTGTTCGGTTTGTAGCGTGTGGCCTGAGCCAGGAGAAATCATTCGGCTGGACCGAACCCCGCGGCGATGCCAACGGCCCGCTGGTCGAGGCGGTGGGTGGCCATCGCATTCTGAAGTTCAAGTACGAGGTCAAGCTGCTGCCGGCCAGCGTGGTGAATGACAAGGCCAAAGAAAAAGTAGCCGAGATTGAAGCCGGCACGGGCCGCAAACCCGGCAAAAAAGAAACCCGTGACATCAAGGAAGACATCCGCCATGCCTTGTTGTCGCAGGCGTTTACCAAGGTCGGCCACACCATGGTGTGGATTGACCCCCAGGCGGGCCTGCTGGTGATTGACGCGGGCAGCAGCAAAAAGGCCGACGAGGTGTTGTCGCTGTTGGTGGAATGCCTGGCCGGTTTTGCGGTGACGCTGATCCAGACCACGACGTCGCCCGCCGTCGCCATGGGGCAATGGCTCACTACGCAAGAGCCGCCGCAGGCCTTCAGCGTGGACCGCGAATGTGAGCTCAAGGCGGCCGATGAGACCAAGGCGGCGGTGCGTTACGCCCGCCACGCGCTCGATATTGATGAAGTGAAGGCCCACATTGAAAGCGGCAAACAACCCACCCGGGTGGCGCTGACCTGGAACAACCGTGTGTCCCTGGTGCTGACTGACGCCTTGCAAGTCAAGCGGGTGGCGTTTCTGGACGTGGTGTTTGAGGCCAATTCCGCCCAAGGCAAAGAGGATGGTTTTGATGCCGATGTGGCGATTGCGACGGCGGAGCTGTCGCAGCTGATTCCGGACTTGCTGGCGGCGCTGGACGGTGAGGTGGTGGAAGGCTGATTTTCAGCCGCCTGCGGTGAAACACCGGCGCTTGGCGCTACGATGCGGGTCTATTTTGGAGACGCTGAATGCCTGCTGTAGAAAACAAAAAAGTCACCTGGACCGGTGGCACCGAACACTGGACCAGCCGCCCCACGCCGGACGGTGAGGTCAAGCTGTTTTTGTGGAACAAAAAAGCCAATGGCGCGGTGCCGCACAAAGGCACGATTTTCTTTGTGCATGGTTCGTCGATGGCAGCGCAACCGACGTTTGACTTGTCTGTGCCGGGCCGGCCCTGGTCGTCGGCCATGGATTGGTTTGCCAACCAGGGCTTTGACACCTGGACCATGGACAACGAAGGTTACGGGCGCTCCAGCAAGTTCCGCAACATCAACAGCGATATCAGCAATGGGGCCGACGACATCGCTGCGGGCAGTGCGTATGTGATGGCGCAAACCGGGGTGCGCCAGATGCTGTTTTACGGTATTTCGTCAGGCGCCCTGAAAGCCGCACTGTTTTGTGAGCGTCACCCCGAGCGCGTCAGCAAATTGGCGCTGGATGCCTTTGTCTGGACCGGTGAGGGCAGCCCCACACTGGAGCAACGGCGCAAAAAGCTGCCCGAGTTTTTGGCCAAAAACCGCCGCCCGATTGACCGGCCCTTTGTGCACAGCATCTTCCAGCGCGACCATCCTGGCACAGCCGACATGAACACCGTGGAAGCGTTTGCCGATGCGATCTTGACGCTGGACGATTCCATGCCCACCGGCACCTATGTGGATATGTGTTCCAAATTGCCGCTGTTGGACCCGACCCGAATCACCGTGCCGACCATCATTTTGCGCGGCGAGCACGACGGCATTGCGGGGCTGGACGACCTGATCAACTTCTACAAGTTGCTGCCCAACATGAACAAGCAGTTCAATGTGATGGCGGGTATCTCCCATGCCAGTTTTCAGCAAAAGAACTACATGATGGTGTACTCGATTTTGAACAGCTTTTTCACCATGACCGAACCGGTCTATTTGGGGTAATACCATGCACATCTCATCAACACGCGCGTCGATGAAGTTGGCCCGTGTGGCCGCAGTTTATGCCGTGGTGTGCGCCGCAGCTTGGCTGGGCGCCACGCCGGCCCGGGCGCAGGGCGCGGCGAATTACCCCAACAAACCGGTCAAGCTGATCGTGCCGTTTGCACCCGGCGGCTTTACCGACGTTACAGCGCGCATTTTGGGCCAGAAGCTCACGGCCGCTTTGGGGCAGAACTTCATCATTGAAAACAAGGCCGGGGCGGGCAGCACGATTGGCACCGATTTCGTCGCCAAATCAGCACCCGATGGTTACACGCTGGTGATGGTTTCCAGCACCCATGTGATC
>JANOVW010000388.1:0-2048 GCA_031417575.1 Rhodoferax sp.
CCGCTGACTGCCAGACGATGGCAGCCAAAAGGATGAGGGCGCGAAGACTGAGTGACATTGCACCCCAATTTTACCGGCTTCGCGCAGTGCAAAAAATTGAAGGGCCGTCCAGATCTTTTTAAGGCCCTATTGCAAGGGTAATTCAACCCTACTGCGGCACCAACCCCGCAGCCTTCACCAGCTCCGCATGCACCTTGATGTCCCGCGCAATGAGGCGCTGCACATCTTCGGGGGAACTGGTCGAAACTTCGATGCCGCTTTCGGCCAGCTTGGCCCGGAATTCGGGGTCGAAGGCGGATTGAACGGCTCGGTTGAGCTGGTCAATGATGGGGCGGGGTGTTTTGGCCGGGGCCAACAGGGCCATCCAGGCAGAAAGATCCATGTCGGCTACGCCGCTTTCAGCCATGGTGGGCACTTGTGGGAAGACGGGGGAGCGCTTGGGGCTCATCACGCCCAAGGCGGCGAGCTTGCCAGACAGCACGTGCGGCACGGCTTCAGGCATTACGGCAAACATGGCGTCGACGGTGCCTGCAATCGTGTCGTTAATGGCCAATGCGCCGCCCCGGTAAGGCACATGCAGCAGTTTGGTTTGCGTGCGCGCTTCAAACAACAGCCCGCCCAGGTGCTGCGGGCTGCCGTCGCCCGAGGATGCATAGGTAATTTTGCCCGGCGAAGCCTTGGCTGCGGCGACCAACGCGGCCACAGTGGGGTACTTTTGTTTGTCTTTCACGATCAACACCATGGGCTGATTCACCAGCCGCGAGATGGGAATGAAGTCGGCCTCGGGGTCGTAGGGCAAGGTTTTGAACACGCTCTTGTTGGTGGTGAGAAACGAGGCGGGCGACACGGTGAGCGTGTACCCATCGGCCGGGGCCTTGGCAACAAACGGCATGCCGATCTGGCCCGAACCGCCGGCGCGGTTGTCTACGACAAACGGCTGCCCCAAAGCGGTGCTTAATTTTTGGCCCAGGGTGCGGGCGATCATGTCCACACTGCCGCCTGCGGGTAACGCGACGACAAGCTTGACCGGCTGATCCGGGTATTTGCCTTGTGCACTGGCTGCGCCTGCGAGCGAGAGGGCGGCGAGCAAGCCCGTCATCAGAATTGAAGTGCGTCGGGTGAACATGGTTGAGTCTCCGTGAGTGAATGAATAGTTAACCGGGCAACCGGGTTTGGGAACGCGGCAGACAATGTTAGAGCAATTTGCATGCCATTGGGCCTATAAAGGGGGTAAACAGTGAGTAGGCCAGGGTGAGCAGGCCGTTGAATCTCAACCCCGCCAAGCCGCCCACAACATCGTCAGCCCAGCAAAAAGCAGCAGCGCATCCATCAGCGTTTTAAAGCGCTGGTTGTCGATATGGTGCAACAGGCGTTTGGCGATGAAGGCACCGGCCACCAGGCTGGAACCGATGATGAGGCCCTTGAGCACGATCGGCCAGGGCAAGGCGTCAAAACTGCGAAAGGTGATGGCTTTGGCAAGGTACACCGCCAGCGAACCCATGGCCTCGGTGCCCAGGTAGGCGCCTTTCACCAGACCATAGGCCAAAAAGAACGGCGCGTTGATGGGCCCGGTGCTCACCACCACGCCGGTGATAAAGCCAATCACCGCGCCAACCAGCGCCATATGCCACAGGTTCAGCTTCCAGTGCTGGCGCGCCATCCAGTGGCGGATGGGGATCATGGCAATGAAGAAAACGCCTAGCGCCAGTTCTACCCATTGGGTGGGCAGTGTGAGCAAGGTGCGCGCACCCAGGGCCGCCGCCGGGATGCCGGTGGCGCTGTAGGCGGCGGTTACCCGCCAATCCACCTCGCGCCACCAGGCCGCCACACGCGAGGCGTTGGCCATGATGGCGGCGATGGCCATGATGGGCACGGCTTCGCGCGGGCCAAATACCAACACCAGGGCCGGCATGAGCATGATGGACGTGCCAAAACCCACAATGCCCCCTACGGTGCCTGCAATCAAACCCAACAACAAAACCAGCGCAAAATCCATCGTTTATTCATTTCCATAAAAGCGACACATGACTTCCTTTGATTTTGACCTG
>JANOVW010000389.1:0-5939 GCA_031417575.1 Rhodoferax sp.
CGGCTCCACGCCCCGGTACACACAAGAGCCCGGCCGGTTTGTCGAGCACCAGCAGATCGGCATCGTCGTAGACGAGGTTTAACGTTTCGGCCATTCGGGTTGAAGATGTGCGGCCCGCTGGCCCGCGTTTAAACCGGAGCCCGGGGCGGCATGAGGCGCGCAATAGCGGCGCTAAGCTCATCGATACCACTGGGTTTGAATATCACGCCTGCTGCACCCGCCAGACGCGCGTTGTCCTCAATTTCAGGCGTGACATAACCCGATGCCAAGGCCGCCCGCAGTGTCGGTCTTAACCGGTGGGCTTCGCGCAGCAGCTCAATGCCATTGAATCCGGGCATGTTGTAGTCGGTCACCAGCAGGTCGGGTGTCAGGGCGGGGTCAGCCAGGGCGAGCAAGGCCTGACGTGGGTCGGTAAACGCAGTGACGTGCACGCCTTGGCGTGAGAAGGCGCGTTGCACCAAGAACACCAGAGCCGGGTCGTCGTCCACATACATCAGGTGTTGCTCTGGCCCGATATTGGCAAGTATCGGTAGCAGGTTGGTGGGTACTGTTGCATGCGCAGGGGCTGCATTGAATCGCAGCGTGAATACGCTGCCTTGGCCCACTTTGCTTTGCACCGCGACTGAGCCTTCGTGCGCACGCATGATGCCATGCACGACTGACAGCCCCAACCCCGTTCCCTGGCCCACCGGTTTGGAGGTGAAAAATGGGTCAAACACGCGCTCCCGGGTGGCCTCATCCATGCCAGGGCCGTTGTCAGCAACGGTCAGCAAAACCTGCGGCGGGTTGTGATGGGCATCAAGCACCAGTGACAGCCGAATGACACCTGGCGCGGTCGAAGTGCCACCCGCCTGCATGGCCTGAGCGGCGTTTTGGCAGAGGTTGAGCAATGCCTGCTGGACCTGTGTGGCATCAGCCAAAACCTTTGGCGTGTCGGCACCCGGTTCTACTTCGAGTTGCACGTGGGATGGAAGCCCGAGGCGGATGAGTCGAGCCGCTTCCCGAACGACAGGGTCCAGCAAAGTCGGGCTACGGGCAAGGGGCTCTTTGCGGCTGAAAGTCAGTATCTGCTTCACCAGCCCACGTGCGCGCAATGCCGCCTTTTCAATTTCAACCAGGCTGGTTTGAATGGATTCCAAGGTGCCGGCATCGGCCTGCAATAAGGGGCTGATGTCTTGCCGGGCGAGCTGGGCGTTGCCCAAAATGGAGCCCAAAATATTGTTGAAATCATGGGCAATACCACCTGCCAAGGTGCCAATGGCCTGCATCTTTTGGGATTCCCGCAGCTGTGACTCAAGCGCCTCTTTCTGGGCCATTTGGCGTAAAACAGGTCCTTGGTCGACCAGGGCGCAGATGAAATTGGCCAAATCGTCTTGCGGATTCTCAATGCGGGCCAGGTACACGTCGACCGTCAAGGTGGCCGTTTCACCACTGTGCAGCAGCACATGGGGCAGCAAAAAGCCGCCATCCTTTTGAGCTTCGGCCACACCCGATCTGACGCGGGCCTGGTCATGTGGCATCACCAAGGGCAAGAGGAAGGTAAGGGGGGGGTCGGTTTCCAGCGGACGAAGGCTGGCCAGTGCCATCGTGTTGGATTCCAGGATCAGGCCGCTTTCGTCGATAACCAAAAGAGCCAGCGGAACATGGGAAAAGAGCGCCGAAAAACGCTCCAGTGCGCCTTCTGCCAACCGCTGGCTAAAGCGTAGTGCCTCGTTTTGCAGTACAAGCTCGGTTCGGTGGGCCTGCGAGATCTGGGCGCTGGGCGAGACATCAGAGCCCGATGTCGCACCAGGATCGGAATGCGCTGGAAGCGACGTTGCGCTGTAGAGCGAGGCGGCAAACAACCCGCCCCAGGGCGTATCAGGCGGAACCCCGGTTTCGGTATCCGGCTCGGGGCGATTTGTCACCGGGTAACCCGGTTATTTGTTTTTCAGCTTGCCGCGAACCGGCACCACGGTGGTGACGGTTGGGCGCACGGCATCGGGCGACACGGGCTTGGGAGGCGAGGTGTCTTTCTTGGGCTTCTTCACCATCTTGTTGTTTTGTTGACCTTTGGCCATGGCAGTCTCCTAAAAGTGTTGGGGAAAATGTTGAATGCAGTTCAAAAAAGGCAGGTGTAAATTATCGGCGAATCACGGCATTACCGGGTTCAAAATCGGCAGCCCGCAAGGGGCTGTTTGCAGCCACGTAGGCGCGCAACACGTCGGCGTCGACATACCCGGTATTGGTGTAGCCGGGGTGCATGGCAATACGCGGATAGCCGTCACCCCCCGTGGCCTGGAAATTGTTGACGGTCAGGCGATAGGTTTTGGCGGGGTCAATGGGTGCGCCTTTCACCAGGGCGCTGGTGACGGCTCCGCCGCTTATGACCAAATCCACACCGGAAAACTGCCCAAAAGAGCCTGAGCCGACAGACATTTTGGCTGACGCATTAAGGTATTCCAGCAACTCGCGGCCGCTGAAATCGACGGTCGACACCGTATTGCCAAAGGGCTGAACCTTGAGCACATCACGGTAGGTTATTTTGCCGGCCGGGAGCGAATCACGTACGCCGCCGGCGTTCAGAACACACACGTCAGCGGTAGTGCGTTGCATCATGGCGCGGCAAATCAACACCGCCAATGGTGCTGGTTTGGCACGCACCAGGTTGCGGTCACCATCCAGTTTGGCATCTGCTGCGCCAATCTCGATGCCGAGTTTTTGTTGGCCGAATTCCTGGTAGGGCTTGAGCATGTCCAACATGGCGACATCTTCGGTGATGAGGCTGGTGTAGGGCTGTTTGCTGGTTTTGCCATCTGCGGCGCGCACCGTTTTCATCAGGTTGACGGGGATCAGCGCGTACTGCGACAAGGTGAGCTTGCCATTTTTGAAGGTGAAATCGGCCCGGCCAACGTATTTGCCCCATTCATGCGCTTGCAGGATGTGGGTGCCGTTTTGCACATCCGGGCGGCAGGGTGCGCCCGGTATGTAGGCGCGGTCCAGCACGTTTTCGGCTTTCATGCAGGCCGGATTTTGGGTATGCCCACCGACCACCACGTCGATACCGGCAACAGCCCGGGCCAGTTCCACGTCGCCAGGCGCCTGGGTGCCATGTTTGCCGTCTTCGTAGTGGCCCATGTGGGTGGCTGCGATCACCACGTCAGCCTGTGCACGCAGCTCGGGCACAACTTTGGCCGCTTCAGCGGCCGCATTGCGAAACTCAATCGTTTTGACGTTTTCGGGCAGCACCATTTTTTTGGTGTCTTCGGTGGTCAGCCCCATCACCCCGACCCGTACGCCACCCAGATTGAACACCTTGTAGGGCGCGAACATGCGCTGGCCGTTGTCGTAAATATTGGCAGCCAGCATGGGGAACTTGATCAGCTCCCGTTGCATTTTCAGCACCGACAGGGGCTTGTCAAATTCGTGGTTGCCAACCGCCATGGCATCGTAGCCCAGCAGGTTCATGCCTTTGAAATCGGGCACGGCATCTTGCAGATCTGATTCGGGCACGCCGGTGTTCACGTCACCCCCATCCAGCAGCAAGCTGTAACCACCGGCGGTGGCCACTTCTTTGCGGATGGCATCGATCACCGTTTTGCGGGCGGCCATGCCGTATTCGCCATCGCCGTTTTTCCAAAACCGGCCATGGTGGTCGTTGGTGTGCAGGAGGGTGATGTTGTAGGTTTTGTCTTTTTCAAAGGTGCCAACACCGGTGCTGGCGCAGGCTGACAGCAGCAAGGCAGACAGCAGCGTTAGGCCGCGCATCGCCGGGTGTAACCGGGCTTTTGAGGCCGGCGGCGCGACAGACAGCGACGTTGGGCGGAAATCGGGTGTCATAAGGAGCCTTGATGTCAAAAGGGAATGGGGTGGATGCTTAATTATCCACATCCCGCGCTTCTCAAGTTGCCAAACCTTGTCAGCCTTGCGCCATGGGCCGCTCGAGGTCGGCGCACCATTCGCTCCAGCTGCCGGCATACAGTGCTGTGGGCCCGAGGCCGGCGATTTCCATGGCCAACAGATTGGGCACTGCGCTGACACCACTGCCGCAATGGTGCACCACGGAGGCCGGATCGCGCCCGGCCAGCAGGGCCTCAAATTCGGCTTTCAGAACCCCCGCAGTTTTGAATTTGCCATCGGCGCCGATGTTGAGGGCAAACGGGCGGTTCAAAGCACCAGGAATGTGCCCGGCAACCGGGTCGAGCGGTTCAACTTCACCCCTGAAGCGTGGCGTGGCGCGGGCGTCCAGGATGGTTTGGCGTGGGCGACCCAATTGCTGTAACACGCCCTCGGCGGTGGCGAGCGTAGCGTTTTGCGCCTTCACATCAAACCGGGTTGCTGGCCGGGCCGGGGTTGGCAAGCTGCTCACAGGCTCAGACGCAGCCCAGGCCTGCAGGCCGCCGTCCAGCACGGCCACCTCGGTGTGGCCCACCCACTTGAGCATCCACCACAAGCGGCCACAGTAGTTGGCCCCCTGGCGGTCATACACCACGGCTTGCATGCCGTTTGAAAACCCGACGCTGCCCAGCCAGGCGGCAAACGCTTCGCGGGTAGGTAGCGGGTGTCGCCCCCCATTCACACCGCCGCCGGTTTTGTCACTCAAATGGCGATCCAAATGCGCATGCAGGGCACCGGGGATGTGGCTTTCCAGAAAGTCGGCTTCGCCTTTGGCGGCGTTCATCAGGTCAAAACTGCAGTCAAAAACCATCACCGATGCCGGGTCGGTTTGCAGGTCTTTGAGTTGCTGGACTGAAATCAGCGTGGTGTAGGGCATGGGCATGGGTTCGAAGTGTTGTTAAGTCCATTGTCAGCCGCCAAAGGGTCTATCGTGATTCTGCCGCGCTTTCGGGCGCATCAGGCACAGCGTTTGCACGCAGCAAGGTGGCGGCGATACCACTGGCGATGATGAGCGCCATACCAGCCCAACCCAAGGGTGTGATCACATCCCCAAAAAGCAACATGCCAAACAAGGCGGCGAAAACGATGCCCGAGTATTGCCAGTTGGCGGCAACCAGGGTGGCTCCGTGGCTGTAAGCGCGGGTCATGCACCACTGGCCCAACGAGGCCAGCACGCCAATGGGCACCAGCCACAGGGCGGCTGTGGTGCTGACTTGTTGCCAGGGTGTGACCCCCATCAACACCATGCCTGAAGCCCCGGCCAGAGCGGTGCCCAGGGCGAAATAAAACACCGTGCGGCTGGCGGGCTCGCCCACGCGGGCCAGCGCCGTGACCTGCATGTAAGCCAGTGCCGCGCCAATGCCCGACAACAGGCCCACCAGCCCGGCAAACCATTGCTGATCTGCCAGCGTGGGGCGCAGCAACATCACCACACCTGCAAAAGCGGCCATGATGGTCAACACCAACGGCCCTTGGCGCAGGGGTTGGCCGTAGATGAGGGCACCGCCAACGATGAAAACGGCCATCCAGATGCTGCTCATGTAATTGAGCGTCATGGCGGTTGCCAGGGGCAGGTAGGTGATGGCATAGAACCAGGCCCCCAAGGAGAGTGTGCCCACCACGGTGCGCCACAGGTGCATGTCAGGCACGGGTGTGCGCCAGCTCACGCGGCTGACGCGCATGAGCGCCAGTGTGAAAACGATGCTGACGATGCCGCGGTAAAAAACCAGTTCAGCTACGTTAAAACTGGCGGCCGCGAACTTGATGCCAACACCCATCAGTGCGAAAAGCAAAGAGGCCAGGATCATCCAAAGGGCTTGCACGGCGGCTAAATATGGATTTTAATGAAAGTTAAAAAAATTATTTCAATTAATTGAAATTGTTGTTTTTACAAATGCACAATTAGATATATAATTTATAGCAATATAGATGTTTTTATATACAAATTAATACAAAATCAATAATAATTTTATTTATTTTAATCATTCTATTCCGGCGACGACCCCATGGCGCGCCGATACCATTCATGGAATTCCTGCATGCCGTCTTCCATCGGGCTTTGG
>JANOVW010000390.1:0-2939 GCA_031417575.1 Rhodoferax sp.
GATGACGCGGGTCATCACATCCCGCCCGGCGTGCAGCACGGTGCCAGCCAGGCACATCAGGGCCCAGGCGTTGAAACCGCTCGCAGCGGGTTGCACGATGAGCAACACACCAGCAAAGCCTGCACCAATGGCCAGCCCTTGCGCGGGGCGCACCCGTTCTTTGAAAAGCCGAATGGCGATCAGCGTGATGAACAGAGGCGTCGCCATGTTGATGGCCGTGGCATTGGCCAGTGGCATGTGGAACATCGCCGTGAGGTAGATGAGCGAGGCTGAAGCATCCAGTGTGGCCCGCAGAAACACTTTGGGTTGAAACAATTGCCGGGCAGGCCATTGCCCGTGAACGGCGTCAGGTTTGAAAGCACCCGTGGCAGCGCACACGGCCAGCATGAGCAGGCAGGCAAACACGCCGCGAATAAAAATCAGTTGCAAACCCGGCAGCGATTCGCTAACCAGTTTGACCAGCGCATCGTTGGCGATGAACAGGGCCATCGCACCAGACAAATCGATGATGCCAGCGCGGTTCTGGTGGGCACTCACCCCGGCAGGCCTTCAGGAATGATCCTTTGGCGATGTAGATCTTTCAAGGCGCTGGGAGCCTGGGTTGCCCGGGATAACCGGGAGAAAGCTCGAACAAACAGGGGAAATTCATGTCGCAAGTCTAACGCGCAACGACGTGGGTCGTTTAGTCCCAGGGCATTGCGTGGCGGCGGGCGGTAATGCCATTCGGGCGCACGACCCAATTGGCGGCGCGGTTGAGTCGGGATGACACCGATCGGTGGGTGACACGTTGGCTGTTGGGTGCGCCAGCGAACAGACGCTGTACGGTTGCGGCCTGACCATCAAATCCTTCTCACCCGAACCAAATACAGGAAAAGCATGACGAAATTCCCGAGTCAGCGCGTGGTCATTGCGGTGTTGGCTGGAGCCAGCGCTTTTTGCCATTCCCAGGAGACACCTGACCAGACGCGCGGCGGGTAGCTCTACACCAAACATTGTGTTTCTTGCCACACCACGCAAATCCACTGGCGCAACGACAAACAAGCCCAGGACTGGGACAGCCTGAAAACCCAAGTGCGCCGCTGGCAGGGCAATGCGGGCCTGCAGTGGGGCGAGGGAGATATCACCGATGTTTCACGCTATTTGAATGAAACCATCTACCGCTATCCAGCGCCGGTTGATCGCGTGGCGATGGGTTCGAAGGCGAAGTACCTATCAATCCATTAAACCAACTCAGGTCAACGCAGCTATGGCCCATGGCGAGGTGTCAAAAACCGCAGTGCCGTGCGGCAGAAAGGGCGTTACAGGGCTCGTTGATCCACATGTCAAATAACCTGGAGGACGACAAAGTGAAGAGGCGCCAGACGGGCGTCGTCAATGCCGCAGGTTTTGTCGGGGGTGCCGTTATGCGTACGCTGCACATTTCAGGCTGGCAGGCTTGTATTCGTCGGACCATCAGATTTTGACGCGGACGGTACACGGGCCACCCATGAACGGCAGTCTTGGCAAAAAAGCGGCGACCTTGACCGGCGCCTTGACCGGCGCCTTGGCCGTGCTGGCGCTGGTGATTCTCGTCGCGCTGTCGGTCATGCTGCCGGTGTTTCATTTTCCGAGTCCTGGCGGGCCTTATGCCATCGGCACATTGACCTATCACTGGGTCGCAACCGACCAAGCCAATTTTTTAAGCACCGATGCCCGTGCGCGTCGCGAGCTGATGGTGCAGATCTGGTATCCCGCGAAAGCAGCCGGGTCAGTGCCGTTTGCATCACCATTGCCTCGCGCACCCTACGTACAAAACGCGAGTGCTCTGGCAAAGGCTCTTGCACTGCTAAAAAATTTGCCCCCCGTTCTCTTCACGCAGCTCAAATACGTCACCACCCACGCGTTACCCGGGGCACTGGTCGCCAATGAGAAGGCCAATTACCCGGTACTCATCTTTTTGGAGGGTGCAATCGGCTTTCGCCAGATGAACACGTTCCAGGTGGAGGCGTTGGTCTCGCAAGGCTACGTCGTTGCGGCTATCGATCAACCCCATACTGCGGCAGTGGTGGTTTTCCCGGATGGTCGCGAAGTTGGCGCTCTGCCGCTGGATCAGATGATGGCCCTGATCCACCAGAGCCATAGTCCCGCGGCAATTGCTCCCACCATTAACGGACGCACCTTCGAGAAGGGCATCGTCCCCTATCTTGCGCAAGATGTGGGCTTCACGCTCAATCAGCTCACGGCACTTAACCAGGCTGACCCCCACGCGATCCTGACCGGGCGGCTGGATCTTCAGCAGGTGGGCATCTTTGGCATCTCGTTGGGCGGGATTGTCGGCAGTGAAGCCTGCCGGACCGAGCCACGCGTGCGAGCGTGTCTATTCATGGACGCCCCCATGCCGGTGGATGTCGTCAAATCTGGTTTGCAACAATCGGCGCTTTGGATTACCCGCGATGCCCAAACCATGCGGCTGGAACGCCGCCGCTCTGGCGGCTGGTCAGAGGCGGACATCAGCGAACACCAGACAAGCATGCGGGCGGCATTCGATAAATCTCAGGGCGCCAGTTACTTCGTGCAGGTGCCGGGCATGTTCCACGTCAACCTGACGGACATACCTTACTGGTCGCCGCTCCTGCCTTGGCTGGGTATCACTGGACCCATAGACCCACTGCGGGCACACAACATCATCAACGCCTACTCGCTGGCGTTCTTTAACCGGCACTTGTTGGGTCGCGCGGAGGCGCTGATTGACGATGATGCAAGTCAATATCCCGAGGTTGTCTTCAGTGTACGCAAGCCTTGATACCGTGCGTCCATTGACCCATGTCCCGGCTTTTTTCTTGCTGGTATTCGCGTTCTCCATTCCGTTCTGGGTGACAGACGGCGCAACAAGTCCAGGCGCTGGCTTGCCTAGCGGTGCTTATATGCGCTGACATTTCGGATTTTTGCGGTCTGGCTGT
>JANOVW010000391.1:0-1668 GCA_031417575.1 Rhodoferax sp.
AACCTCGGCTTGCAGTAAAGAATTTAACTGAAACTCTACGGCCCCAGCCAACTGGATCGCGCGGGTATTGTTGGGTGCGATGCGCAACAATTGTTGTACTTGTTCCCGGGCAGTTTTGAAATCCTTCTTTTGATAAGCCAACTGCGCCACCAAATAACGCGTTTGTGGGTGATTCGGCAAAACTTTTTTCAGTGCGTCAAGCTGGGCCGATGCATCGTCGAGTTTGCCTGTGGTCAGCAAAATATTAATGGCACCTGCGTGCGCTGGCATCAGGTCGGCTTTGGCTTCAATGGCTTTGCGATACAAGGCCAATGCTTCGTCAGACTTCTGCTTTGAATACAGCAGCAAATCACCCTTGAGCCGCAGCGCTTCAGCGCTTTTGGGGTTTTTGAGCAGAACGTTCTCGGCCAACTCCAATGCGCCGTCAAAATCCCGTGTACCCGCCTTGAACCGGGCCTGTGCGATCAACGCTGGCTCGTGCCCTGGGTCTGCCGCCAGTGCAGCCTTCAGCGCCGCCTGAAATTGCTCAGACTTCCCTTGGGCAGCCCAGGCACCGGCCAGTGAAGTCTGCAGGCTGGCATTGGCCTTGGCACTGCCCAGTTTGGTAGTGTTGTACTCATCCGTCAGCTTTTTGAATTGACCGGTAGCCAATAAGGCCTCAGCCAATTTGGGCACTACATCGTCAGGCGAGGCCTTGAGGTCAAGTGCCTTTTTCAACTCAACTTCAGCGGCAGCCACTTCACCGGTTTCAAGCAGGGCAACCCCCATCAGGTAGCGCGCATCGGGCGAATTGGGGTCTTTTTGAAGCGCATTCTTGATCTGGATGATGGCCGCCTTGGCATCTTTTTTGGCCATGTACTCGCGCGCCGAAGCCAACATCGACTCAGTGCTGCCACCACCACAAGCCAGCAAAAAGCTGGTTAACAGCGTTACAACAAGCCCCGTGGCTGCGCGGGCGCCTTTTGAGCTTGTGCTGCTTGAGAAAAATTCGTTGCGAGTCATGGTCATGTTACTTTCGAGAAAATCCGTCCCATTGAGTCCCATTGGTTTGCCAAGGACTATTTCAATCCCAGCCGATGCATCAAGTCGTACAGCGTGGGGCGGCTGACACCCAACAATTCCGCCGCCTTCACCACATTGCCATTCACCCGCGCGAGTGCCATGATGATGGCATTTTTCTCGGCCTTGTCGCGAATCGCCCGCAAATCCAGTGAATTGTCAACCTCGTCAACCACCGGTACCGAAAGCGCCAAATCACTCGCTGTGATCTGGTTCCCTTCTGACATGATGACGGCACGCCGGACGCAGTTTTCAAGCTCGCGGATATTGCCAGGCCAGTTATACGCTTCAACTGACCGCACGGCATCTTCGTTCAAGGTCATGGAACCCCGATTTTGCTCCTGTGCAAACCGGCGCGTAAAGCTGTGCGCGAGCAAAGCAGCATCGCCTACACGCAGGCGCAGCGGTGGAATTTGCACCACAATTTCTGCCAAACGGTAATACAGGTCTTCACGAAACCGCGCCTCTTTCCCCAAGGCCTTTAAATCCTGGTGGGTAGCACACACAATTCGCACATCAACGGGAATTTCCTGACGGCCGCCCACCCGTTCAATCACCCGCTCCTGCAAAAACCGCAACAGTTTGGCTTGCAGCGGAAACGGCAAGTCA
>JANOVW010000392.1:0-2370 GCA_031417575.1 Rhodoferax sp.
AAAAATGAGCAGACCACCCAACGAGAGCCATTCCAGCCAGAGGGGCTCCAGTATGGCACCACGCGCGGCAGAATCAGGCATGAGATGAGTGGGATTTATCGGCACAAAGTAGGCTCGTTTGAGTGGCGTGCGGACGGTGCCGGGACAGAGGTAGCGATCATTCGATGAGCATATTACCCACGTCTGTTGCAACCTGTCGCAAATTGAGAAAACCAAATCGGCGATGTCCTGAGCTAGGGTTTTACCTAGCCCGAGCCATTCAATAAAGTGCGGCGGGCCGATATCCTAGCGGCTCCGTTTCAGTCATCACCACTCTCTTGGAAACCGTCATTTTGCCCATGTCACCTTCCGCGTCTGTTTTCATCTTGTGCAGTGGGGTCAGCCTGTCAATCAGCCTTTGCGTGCAGGCACAAGCGCAGACTGCCGCACCTGACAGGACGCTGGGGGTCGTTGAGGTTATCGGCAATACACCCTTGCCCGGTATAGGCCAACCCCGCAATGAGATTGCAGCACCCGTACAAACGCTTAAACGCGACGAAATCGCCGCCGGTTCAGCCTTGAACCTGGGTGATTTGATCAACCAGCGTTTGGGCAGCGTTCACGTCAATGACATGCAGGGCAGCCCGTACCAGATGGATGTCAATTACCGGGGCTACACCGCTTCACCCCTGTTGGGTACGCCCCAGGGCTTGTCGGTGTACCTGGACGGTGTGCGCATGAACCAGCTGTTTGGCGATGTGGTGAGTTGGGATCTGATTCCGAAAGGCGCCATCTCAACGCTGACGCTCATGCCCGGTTCAAACCCGCTGTTTGGCCTCAACACCTTGGGAGGAGCGCTGGCGGTACAAACCAAAGATGGCAAAAGTGATCCGGGCAGTTCGGTGGAAATCACAATGGGAACAGATCAGCGCAGGCAATTGGCGTTTGAAACCGGAGGTTTCAACAACCGGGGGCTGAATTGGTATGGCCATGCCAATCTGTTTGGCGAACAAGGGTGGCGCAACAGCTCACCTTCCACGACCCGCCAGCTGTTTGGCAAACTGGGTTGGCAGGGCGGCAACTCGGATCTCAAACTCACGCTTTCCCATGCCGACAATCAGCTGACGGGCAACGGGCTTCAAGAGCAATCGATGTTGGCGGGTGATTACGCCAGCGTCTACAGCAAACCCGACGAGACCCAAAACACTGCCAGCTTCTTCAATTTGGCAGGTACCCACGCCTGGAATGACAACTTGCTGCTGTCGGGCAATTTGTACTACCGGCAAATCAAGACCCGCACGCTGAATGGCGATATCAACGACGATGCGCTGGAGTCTTCCATCTACCAGCCATCTGCGGCAGACCGGGCTGCCTTGAGCGCAGCCGGTTACACCGGGTTTCCACTGGCCGGGGCGAACATCAGCAATTCACCGTTTCCGTTTTGGCGCTGTTTGGGACAGGTGTTGCAGCAAGATGAACCCGCCGAAAACTGCAGTGGTTTGCTCAACCGAAGCAGTACTGAGCAGTCCAATTACGGGTTCTCTGGGCAGCTGACTTGGCTGGGTGACTGGGCGGGAAATCGAAACCAGCTGGTGTTGGGCGCGGCCTATGATGCCAGCCGCATCCGGTTTAGCCAATCCACCGAACTGGGTTACCTCAACCCCGACCGAAGCGTGACGGGGACGGGCGCATTTGGGGATGGCGTCACCGGTGGTAACTTGAACGGGGCTCCGTTTGACACCCGCGTCGAATTGGCGGGCGACATCCGCACATGGAGCCTGTATGGCAGCAACACCGTGTCACTGGGCGATGCCCTGCACCTCATGCTGGCGGGGCGTTTTAACACCACACAGGTCAACAACGTGGACCTGCTTCACGCACCCAATCACCCGGCGACGCTGACCGGTAGCCACCAATTTGATCGCTTCAATCCGGCTCTGGGGTTCACCTGGAGCCCCTCCAAAACGCTGAATACCTACCTGGGTCTGAGTGAAAGCAGCCGGGCGCCAACAGCGATTGAGCTGGGTTGCGCCAACCCCTTGCAGCCTTGCCGACTGCCCAATTCGATGGCCGGTGACCCGCCGCTAAGCCAGGTTGTGACGCGTACCTGGGAGGCCGGTGTGCGTGGCAGCTTGGCGGGAAACTGGCAATGGACTGCGGGTGTTTTCAAAGCCGAAAATCGTGATGACATTCTATTTGTGGCCACCAATGCCGGAGGCTTTGGTTACTTCAAAAATTTTGGCTTGACCCAACGCCAGGGCCTGGAGCTCGGATTAAGCGGAACCATCGGACTGCTCAATGTCAGCGCGAATTACACAAACCTGCAAGCCACTTATGAAACCGCCGAAACCGTGAACGGCACGGGCAACAGCAGCAATGACCAGGCGCAGG
>JANOVW010000393.1:0-2259 GCA_031417575.1 Rhodoferax sp.
ACCAGCTCGTCGTTGATGAACTTGCGCAGGGGCACCACCTCGTCGCGGTAGTGAACCGCCAGGTCATACGCCGTGCGGTAGCCGTGGTAGGCCTCGCGGGCTTCGGAACGGGCCTTGACGGCCACCTCACGCACCCGCGCGGCTGACTGCAGGTAGAGGGCTTTGGCGCGCGCGTTGCGGGCACCGCCCCAGTCAAAAATAGGCAACGGCAGTTCAAGCTCCACACCCCGTTTGGCCTCTTGGCTCAGCGCCGCATTGTCAAACGTGGTGCTGCTGCTTAATGACAGCGTCATGCCATCCACATAACCCAACACCGTTTTGAAGCCCATCTGATCCGCCACAAAACCCGATTCGGCCACCGCAGAGCGCACGTCCAGCCGCGCCTTCAAAGCGCGGGCCTCCACATCGGCCATCTCGGTCACGGTTTTGGGTACATCCGGCAGGCGCTCGGCCAGGCTGAAGTTGATCTGCCGGCCCCACAGGCCCATCAGGCGGATCAGCTTTTCGCGTTCGCTGAAGTTGGCTTGTTCAGCCCTTGCCAGCTGCGTGGTGGCATCGGCCAAAAAGACCTGCTCTCGCGCCTGCTGCAAGCGGCTCCAGTTGCCCACGCGTGCCATGCGCCGCGCCAGCTCGGCGCTGGCGTCTGCGGCATCTTTCACATCGCGCATGTACAGGGCGGTTTGCTGCGCCGCCACGGCCATGATCCAGGCTTTGCGGGTGTCGGCGGCCAGTTTCACCACCTCCTGCGCCGCCATCAATTTGGCCATTTCATGTTGCTGGCCCTGCCATTTGGCCTTCCAGGGCAAGGTGAGCAAACCCACAATGTTGAACGTGAGCATGCGCTCAATTTCCAGTGTGTCGCCCGCGGTGAAACGCCCTATCGACAGGTGCGGGTTGGGCAAACGGCCCATTTGCACCCGGTCGGCATCACTCACGCCCAACGCGGCCATCGAGCCTTGCAAGGCCGGGTTGTTCAGCAGCGCGATGCGCACGGCGGATTCGGCGGTGATCGGCGCTTTGAGCAGCTCAGCCACGGCGGCGGTCACCGCCTGCGGGTCCTGCACCAAGACGACGTTGACACCCGCTGTTTTACCTTGAACCAGTTGCGACACGTCGGCCAGGTTGCCGTCTGGCGACAGCGTGGCGCAGCCTGCCAGCAGGGCGATGGCACAACGCCGCTCGCCAATTTGAAAATGGATGGCATAAGGCACCTAGTGTTTGTGGGCAGCCGACGGCACAGCCGGTGCAGGTGGGGCAGCTTGCGTTTCTGCCGGTTTGGCCACAGGTTTGGCTACCGGTTTGGTCTTGATCTGGGCCTCTTCCCATTTCAAGATGTCAACGTGGCCGCGCGTAAACTGCGCGACATCGGCGTTGGCTTTTTTCCAGTCCACCGATTGGGTTTCAACGCCCGTCGGTGACTCCTTGAAAACAGACTGGTAAATGACCGCAGGCACGGTGGCCTGAGGGTCGGTGACAGTGGTTTGAGCAAACGCGGCTGCGCACCCCATGGCCAACGCCATCCCTAAAAATTTCTTCACTTTGAACTCCTGATCGACGCACAAGTGGTTGAAGAACCACGGTTATTCGCCACAAACCGGCCCTAGGGAGCCAATTTCGGGCGAACTAAGGCTAAGGCGATCAGGAAATGGGAGGTTTGAAACCCGTGCGCAGCGCTGCGCTTGCAAAACGGGCACCGCCCGGTGCGGTGGGCGAAATAGCGCCCACAGGTACTAGCCTCAAGGGCGCAACACCCGTAAGTGCTACGGTATGACAGATCTGGCAGGCCACACAGGTACTGCAATGGCTGCCAGAGCTATTCTCCAAGGAGCCATCGGCAGCTGTTCTATGGTCAGGGCAATCAACCCCCGGCTGCATTGATTTTTGGGATTCCGAATAAACGGTTGCTTCAACCACATGGCTGTTCACAACCGCCGTCTGGGAAACCGATAAGCCCGCCAATGACATCTCCACAGACATGACGCCACCCGCCAACCCGCGAAGGGGCAGCAGGACGATCATGATCAAGAGGAAGAATCTGCGCACGGGTTCTATGATAACTTTGATTGCGGAAAGTTCAAACCATTGTCAAATATCCGCCAGCGCCCGCACATGCGCTTCAACACTTCGGCCCAGGGCGCTGAGGTTGTAACCACCCTCCAGGCATGACACGATGCGGCCCTGGCCGTACCGTTTGGCCACCGCCTTGATCTGCTCGGTCATCCAGCGGTAATCGGCCTCGACCAGCCCCATCTGGCCCAG
>JANOVW010000394.1:0-10184 GCA_031417575.1 Rhodoferax sp.
ACGGCAAATCAACACCTTTGGTGATGAGTTTTCATGGCGTTCCCGAACGTACGCTGCACTTGGGAGACCCCTATCACTGCGAGTGTATGAAGACCGCCCGTTTGCTGGCGCAGGAACTGGGGTTGTCCAAAGACCAGTACAAAGTTACCTTCCAATCCCGCCTTGGCCGCGCCAAATGGCTCGAACCCTACACCGAGCCGAGTCTCGTCGCCATGGCCCAAGCGGGCCTTGAACGGGTGGATGTGATTTGCCCCGGATTCAATTGCGAAGGACTGGAAACATTGGAAGAGATTAACCTGGAAGCCCGCCAGGCTTTTTTGGCGGCTGGGGGCAAGGCATTTCATTACATTCCTTGTCTGAACGACAACGACGACTGGATCAATGCGCTCAGCGATATCACTTCACTCCATTTGCAGGGCTGGCCCACTCAACGTGCGGCCGATCCACAGGGCCGGGAAGAGCAACGTTCGCGCGCCATCGCCATGGGCGCGAAGCAATGATGGAAGACTTTCGAAAATTTACTGAGAGACTGACAACAGGCTCATGAATTGCCAACTAATCAAGCTGCCTGGCGATTCACTTCCTCGATGAATCGGGCAACCAAATCCAGCTGACTTGCCACGTTCAGCGCCGGTGCGTGGCCGCAGTCCGGAATTTCCTCCACCGTCAATCGCCCGCTTGCTCCCGGACCCCGGAGCCTCATGCGGGAGACCGTTTCGCGTTCAACCAAATCCGAGTGTTCGCCACGCAAACACAGCGTGGGCACTTCGATTTCATCGTAATGCTGCCAGATCAAATAGTCATCCGGGTAATGAACAAACTGCTGAACCATCGCCGGGTCGTAGTGTGGCGTCACGCGTCCATCGGGCAAACGCCGGGTTGAAGATTCGGTCAACCTGCGCCATTGGGAATCTGTCAAAAAGCCATAGGGTTGATAAACCTGGCGAAAAAACTTCTCCAACTCATTCATCGTTTGAAACGCAGGCGGCGAGCCTGCGTAAGACCTGATCCGCGCAATGGCCGAAGCGGCCACTTGAGGTGCCGTGTCATTCAACGTGAGGCTCAGGATTTTTGACTTGAGCGCAGGCTGTGACAGTCCGGAAGCGCACACCATACCGAGCGCACCACCCATTGATGTACCAACCCAGTGCGCCTTCCGGATATTCATGGCAACAAAAAAATCCTCTGCAATCCGGGCGTAAAAATCCAGGCAGTATTCTTGGGCTGGTTGCGGGCTCCATTGGCTCAAGCCACGGCCAATAAGATCCGGGCACAGCACCCTAAAGCCTTGCCCGCTCAAGCGTTCCGCCAATTCGTCCATGTCACGCGCGGTTCGCGCCAAGCCATGCCAAGCCACGACCGTCTGGTCTTGGCCTGCACCCCATTCGAGGCAATGTATTTCCCGACCGGCACACGTCAGGTAATGTGAAACGTAACG
This sequence comes from Rhodoferax sp., assembly GCA_031417575.1. Lineage (GTDB taxonomy): Bacteria > Pseudomonadota > Gammaproteobacteria > Burkholderiales > Burkholderiaceae_C > JANYCG01. Next base: position 1,439 of record JANOVW010000394.1, read on the forward strand.
CGGCTGTGGTGCGCTCATGGCTTTTTACCTTCGAATTTGTCAACCCAGGCGCGGGTCCGCAATTTGCCAACAATGCCAGTTGGAAAGTAGTAAACGGAAAGCACAAACAACACGCCGAGCCACAACAGCCACCGATCTGGCGACAACAAGGCGGATAGCCAGGGCAGGCCTGCGGAAGATTCACTTCCCAAACGCAACAAATCCTGCAAATAACTCTGGGCAAACATGAAAAGCGCCGCACCAATGGCTGCACCATAAATGGTGCCCATGCCTCCGATGACAACAATCAGAAGCACATCCATCATGATTTCAAACGACAAAGAGGTGTCGGGCCCGTTGTATCGAAGCCAAACCGCCAACATGGCTCCGGCCATGCAGGCGAACATCGCCGACAAAACACTCGAGGTGGTACGGTACAGCACCACTTTGTACCCTATCGCCTCCGCGCGGAACTCGTTTTCGCGAATCGCCTGGAGTACGCGGCCAAACGGCGAGTTCACGATGCGAAGGAGCGCCAGAAACAACACCAGCGCAACCACAAACAACAGGTAATACGCCAACAGTTTGCCGTCCAGGTTTACGCCCAAAAACGGTGCTGCCGAAAACTCGTGACTCGGTGAGATGACATCCGGCATTTTGAAGGTCAACCCGTCTTCGCCACCTGTCAGTTCAGACAACTGCGACGCCAGTGTTTGAAACGCCGATGCCACCGCCAATGTGATCATCGCAAAAAAAATGGCACGCACCCGCAGGGAAAACAATCCGACGGCCAGCGACAACACCAACGACAGGGCCATGGCACCCAACAAACCCACGCCCAAAGCGGTCCAGGTTGGCCCCATGCGGGCCGAGGCGATGGCGATGCCATAGGCGCCGATACCAAAAAACATGGTGTGCGCGAAACTAACGATGCCGGTAAAGCCCAGCAGCAAATCAAAACTGGCTACCAGCACCAGAAAAACCAGAATCTTGGCGGCAACATCCAACGCCTTGACACCCGGAAACAAAAAGGGAGCCAACGCCAAGGCCAGCAACAACATCAACAAAAGTGTAGCCAACACACGGCTGCGCGGCAAATCGTTGGAAAGTAGCCGGTTCAACATAACTTTAGCGGTTAGCAACCGGGTAAACGCCTTGGGGCCGCCACAACAGGATGGCCACCATTAGGGCAATATTTGAGAACAAAGCTGCTTTGGGCAGCAAAAAACCGGTGTAATTCATGACCAGCCCAACCAACAGGGCACCAATCAGGGCACCACCGGTGGAACCCAAACCACCGATGATGATGACAATGAAAATCAGGGTGTTGACCTGCCCGCCCATTTGCGGCACCAGATTCTGCTGAAAAAGCCCCCACATCACGCCACCGAGGCCCGCCAATGCGCTGCCAGCCACAAAAACACCGATGAACAAGCGGCGGATTCGATAACCCAGTGCCTCCACCATCTCGCTGTTTTGTACCCCGGCCCGGATCAGCAAGCCAATCTTGGTACGGTTCAGCGTCCACGCCAAAACGCCAAACACCACCAGCCCCACAACCACGGCGATCAGGCGGTATTTTTCAAGCGCCGCGTCTCCCAATCTCAGCGCGCCACGCATGCCCTCGGGCAAGGGAAGCGGAATCTGCACGGGCCCCCAGATCACCTTGATCAACTCTTCGCCAATGATCATGCCGCCCATGGTGATCAGAATTTGCTTCAGGTGCTGGCCATAAACCGGCCGAACAATGAACCGCTCGAACGCGAGGCCCACGGCTCCCGCAATCGCCATGGCAACCACCATGGCCGGCAATACCGCCAACAGGTTGACCAGCACATCTCCAGAACCTGTCCAATCGCCCATGGTGCCTAACACGCTGGCCGCAACGTAAGCACCCAGTGCGATAAACACACCGTGGCCAAAGTTCAAAACATCCATCAAACCGAAAACCAGTGTCAGGCCCGACGCGATGATGAAAATAATCATGCCCATGGCCAAACCGGCAACTGTGAGGGTGAGCCAAGTCGATGCCGAGCCAATCAGCGGAACAACGGCCAATGCCAACACCGGCACCAGCAGCAACGGTTTCCAGTCGAAATCAAGAGGTTTCATGGTGGGGGCCTCACGGCAGTTGGCCTCATATCGCCAAACCCAGCAGCGACTGCTGCAATGAAGCGTCGGCCGCGAGATCTTGCATCTGGCCGGCATGCACCACCTGGCCGTTGTCCATCACCGCGACAGTGTCACCGAGGCGTTGGGCGAAATTGAAGTTTTGTTCAACCAGCAAAATGGTGGTGCCTGAGGCTTTGAGTTCGGCAAAGGCATCAATCATGTTGTTGATGATGGCGGGCGCCAGGCCCTTGCTGGGCTCATCCACAATCAGCAGTTCTCTGGGCTCAATGATGGCCCGCGCCACTGCCAACATCTGCTTTTGACCGCCAGAGAGCTTGCCAGCCGGGTGGTTCCAGAATTTCTCTACTGCCGGGAACAACCTGAAAATCCATTTCAGGCGCTGCTCGTCCATCTGGCTGGCCCGTTTGGCTTTTTGCGCAGCCAACAGCATGTTTTCTTTGACGGTAAGGTCTGAAAAAATGCCCATGTTTTCGGGCACATAAGCGATGCCCATGCTGGCAATGTCAGGCGTCTTCCAGGCTGTGATGTTGTTGCCACTAAAGTTCAATTGCCCTTGGGAGGCGTGCCACAAACCCATGATGGTCCGAAGCGTGGTGGTTTTGCCAGCCCCGTTGCGCCCCAACAGCATGGTGAGTTGACCTTTGGGCACAACCAAATCCACGCCATGCAGGATGTGATAAGCGCCAATATGGGTATGCACGCCCGTCAGCGTGAGCAGGTTGGCGCTCATGACGGTACCCCTTCACCCGCATGACGATGAACGCTGCCAGGCACCCCGCCCGATGCAAGGCCCGTTGGTTCGCCCGGTGCAATACCCAGGTAGGCTTCTTGTACAACAGGCGATGCAATCACATGCGCTGGCTCCCCATCCGCCACCAAGGCGCCGTTGTGCAGCACGATGATGCGGTCAGCGAGATCTCGTACCACATCCATCTTGTGTTCTACCAGCAGGATGGTCTTGGATTTATCACTTTTTAATTGACGAATCAGGTTCAAAATAACCGGTGCTTCCGCCGAGTTCATGCCAGCGGTGGGTTCGTCGAACATAAACACTTTTGATTCCAGCGCCATCAGCAACGCTACCTCCAGCTTGCGCTGATCGCCGTGCGGCAGGCTGGCCACCAAAGCCAGCTGCTTGTGCTGCAGGGACACCGTTTCCAGAATCCCGCCCGCGCGGCGTGTCAGATCGGCATGATCACTCCAGATGCTCCACAGGTTAAAGCCGCGCCGATGCGCGCCCGCCCGGGTGGCCTGCACAGCCAGGCGCACATTCTCGAGCACCGAGAGATTGGGGAACAGGTTGGTCAGCTGAAAGGCCCGGCCCAGCCCGGCCTGGGTTCTTGTCGACACACCCATCGCAGTTAAATCCTGCCCGTCCAGGAAAACCCGCCCAGCAGAGGGTTTGATTTGCCCTGAGATCAGGTTGAAATAGGTTGTTTTGCCCGCGCCATTGGGCCCCACAATGGCCGTCAAGGTGCCGGGCTCAAATGAACACGTGACAGCATCCACCGCCACATGCCCGCCAAACCTGACGGAAAGGTTTTCAGTCTTCAGCATCAAGGAATCAACTAGTGCCCATTTTTGAGGGAGCGGCGTAGCGAGCAGGCTGAGGGCAAGGCGCACGGCGCACAGCAACCGGAATGGACTCCAAGTCCATGAGGATTTCGAGCACCGGGCAACGCCGCCATCGGCCTGCTCAGTAGCCGAGCACTCAAAAATTCAGCGTTTGTTGCGGATCGGAACATCCATCTCTTCGGCCTTGATCTCCCGCACCAGCTCAGGCACGCCCCACGCGAAAGCCGGGTCCACCTTGATCTTGAAGTGGTACATGCTTTGCATGGCCTGGTGGTCTTCCTTGCGGAAGGTCATTTTGCCTTTGGGTGTGTCAAAACTCATGCCTTCCATGGTTTTGATAAGGGTGTCAGCGTTCGCATCACCATTTGATTTTTTCAGGGCTGTGACGACCGCCATAGCCGCCGAGAAGCCACCCGCCGTGAAGAAGTCGGGGGGCGATTTGAACTGGCTGTAGTGGCGCGCCACCATGGCATCGTTCACCTCATTTTTGGGCATGCCAAAGTAGTAGTAGGTAGCGCCTTCCATGCCGGGGAACTGCTTGTAGGCCACCATGGCGGGCAAGATGTTGCCACCGGTCACGATTTCGATGTTGTAGCGCTTCAAATCCAGGTCGGCAATCTTGAACGGATTACCGCCACCGCCCGCCCAAATGATCCAGATCACTTTGCGCCCTGGCAGATCTTTGAGCTTGTCGATCATGCGTTGTGCACCGGCGGTGAAATCCGTCGTGGTCGTGGGCAAATATTCTTCATGGACGATCTTGGCTTTTTTGATCGATTCCTTGAAGGCTTTCACGCCGTCACGTCCAAACGCATAGTCTTGTGCCAGGGTAGCGATGGAGGTGCCCACTTTGTCTTGCGCCACCGCATTGGAGATCGCGTCTTGCGAACTGTTGCGGCCCGTACGGAAGATGTATTTGTTCCATTTGTCGCCGGTGATGGAGTCTGCCACAGCGGGCTCCACCAACAAGATTTTTTTGTACTGCTCGGCCACCGGCAACATCGCCAAGGCAACGCCCGATGACGTTGGCCCAACCGCCAGATCAGCCTTGTCGTCTGAATAAGCCGTGGCCAACAAAGACTTGCCCAAATCTGGCTTGCCTTGGTCGTCTTTTTCAATCACCACCAGTTTTTTGCCACCCACCATCATCGTGCCGCCGGTGGCGTAATCCAGGCCCATGTTGAAGCCAGTGGCCGTTTGTTTGCCGTAGGCTTCCAATGGGCCGGTTTTGCTGTAAATGTGGGCAATTTTTATTTCCTTGGTCTGCGCGAACGCAGAACCAGCTAACAGACCGGCAGCCGCTGCGGCGCTGGCCAAGGTAACGAGTTGTCGACGAAACATGGAATTTCTCCTGAGGTAGTGACTGAACCATGCACACAACGTGCCAACTGACAAGTTTAGGCCGTGCCTTGCCTCAACGCTAACATTTCATCCTCAGGCAAACCCGATTGCCTGCACAAAATGCAGCTCAATTGCCTGAAATAAATACAAATGAATTTATTTCAGACAGGGTTTTCCAGACGTTGGTATAAAGTTGCCCGCGAGATCCCCAGCAGGCGCGAGGCGGCCAATTTATTGCCACTGGTGGCAGCCATGGCCGCTGCAATGGCTCGGCGTTCCAAATCGGCAACCTGCTCGTTGAGGGGGCGAAGCAGATCGGTAGAGGCCCCCGACTCACCCGGACTTCGGTTTGCACCAGAACCTGCACCCTGAGCGACCGGTACGGCAATGGTCGCCATGCCACTGTCGCGCAACAGCATCTCCATCTGCGCAGCGTTCACGCTCAAAGAATCACTGCGCAAAGCGGCTTGCTCCAGCACATTGCGCAGTTCGCGAATGTTGCCGCGCCAGTGTTGCGCTGCCAACAGCGCCATGGCGTCTGGCGTGAGTTCGATCTGGCCTGCCCCGCCATGCTGCGCCATGTCGTCAGTCAGCAACTCAACCAGCGCGGCGATGTCGCCCGCGCGCTCACGCAACGGCGGTACGCGCAAGGGCAACACATTCAGGCGGTAATACAGGTCTTCGCGAAACTGTTCACTGCGCACCAACGCCGCCAGATCACGCGAAGTGGCCGCTATCAGCCGGGCATCAAACGCCACCACGGTATTGGAACCCAGGGGTTCGATTTCGCCTTCTTGCAGGGCCCGCAGCAGCTTGGCCTGCAGGGCCAGCGGCATGTCGCCGATTTCATCCAGAAACAGCGTTCCGCCATCGGCCAGCTTGAATTTGCCGTCACGCCCTTTGCGCTCGGCGCCGGTAAAGGCACCTGGTGCCACGCCAAAAAATTCGGATTCCAGCAGGGTGTCGGGCACAGCGGCAATGTTGATGCTGATCAGCGGCCCGCTGGCGCGCGCTGATGCCGCGTGAATGGCGTGGGCCAGCAGCTCTTTGCCGGTGCCGGTTTCGCCCAGCAGCAGCACCGGGCTGCCCGATTGCGCCGCCCGCCTGGCCTGGCGTTTGATTTCAAGCGCCGCTGCACTGGTGCCAATAAAACTGGCAAAGGTGTATTTGGCGCGCCGTTGGCCCAGCTGGCCAGGTAACAGCGGGTTGCGCCGCTCCCTCGCCAGGTCACGCCGCGCGTCGTCCAGATCACGCTGCAACAGCGCAAACTTGCTGATGAGCGGTTGCAGTGTGGTTTCAGGATGGTCAAACAGCACGATGCCCATCGCGCCAATCACCGCGTTTTGCGCGTCAAACAGGGGAATGCGGCTCACCACAAATGTGCCAGCCTTGTTGGTCAACAAATCAACCAGAATCGCTTCACCACTTTCCAGCACGCGGCGCATTTGTGTATTGGGCACCACGTCTTCAACCAAATGGCCGACAAACTGGTCCACTGCGCTGAAGCCCAAAGCCGGCAAAAATCGCTGGTAGCCTTCATTCACCCAAAGAATTCGCCCCGACCGATCCACCAAAAACATGCCCTGGCTGGCTTTGGCAAACACCTCAAACATCGAACGGGCCGCCAACGCCAGAATGCCCTGCCCATCCAGCGGCAAATCACCGGCCACGACGCTTGCCAGATCAGTTGGAATAGATGACTCGGGTGGGTTGGAAATCATTCCTTGATGGTAACGTCAGCGTAGCACACAGGGCGGCTGCAGGAGGTTAAGTAGGAGCCGCGGGCACTGGCCCAAGCAAGGCGAAAAGCTGGTCATCGCGGCGGGTAACACCTACGCAGCCGCCTCGGCCTATCTCATGCGCAGGCTACCCAAAGCAAACCAAGCCTCGAAGCCGCCTCACCCGCCCGCTAAAAAATCTGAATTTGCCAAACTCGGCTGAACCCAGGGCTGCAAAAAATCGGGCTGCGGTGAGTTGGCATGCACGATGGTTGAAACGTATGTGGCTTCGATTCCGCGCAACACCGCATCCCAACTGTTTTCCAGCATCTGCACGCGGGCACTGGCGCCCCAGTTCTGGCGCAGATCCTCCTGGATCGACACTTCCGCCGACAGCATGGCAAACCCCACTTCGTCGCCGGGGCTGGCCAGGGCCCCGCTTCGACGGTGAAAAATCAATTGCCCGGCGGCGGCATCGTCATAGGCCACCACGGCCAAACCACTGGCCATGGCTTCAGGCACCACGTTGCCGTAGGTTTCTGTCAGACTGGGGAAAACGAACATATCGCTGCTGGCGTAGTGGCTCGCCAAGGCCTCGCCCGATTGAAAACCGGCAAAAAAAGCATCCGGACACCTAGCTTTAAGTTCCGCACGCGAAGGCCCATCGCCCACCACCACCAACCGTGCCCTGGGCTGCACCCGTTGAATGCGCTGGTAGGCCACGGCCAATGCGGCGAGGTTTTTTTCGGGGGCCAGCCGACCCACATGCAACACGGCCACATCGCCCGGTGCCAGGCCCCATTGCCGCCGCAGCGCATCACTGCGTTTGGCCGGCGTGAACAGCTGGGTATCTACCCCCCGCGCGATGACAGCCAGGTTTTTCAGCCCCATCGACTCCAAATGGTGGCGCAAGGCATCGGTTGGCACCATCGTGCAATGGCAGGCGTTGTGAAACTTGCGCAGGTAGGCCATGATGGGTTTTTGCAACCACGCCATGCCGTAAAACTGGCTGTAGGCCTGGAAGTTGGTACGAAAGTCGGAACACACCGGCAACCGAAGCTTGATGGCGGCCTGCAGTGCCGACCACCCCAGCGGCCCCTCGGTGGCAATGTGCACCAGATCGGGCCTGCGCAAAGACCACAGTTTCACCAACGCGTTTTTGCACGGCAAACCCATGCGAAGGTGTTTGTACATCGGAATCGTCAACCCCTGAGTCAACATCAAATTGACATCAACGGTTGAATCGGGCCTGTCCAGAACCCATTGCCGAGGCCGCACCAGCTGCACGGTATGGTCACGGGCACGCAACCCGTCCACCACCTTCGCCACCGTATTGGCTACACCATTGATTTCAGGTGGATACGTTTCAGTGACGACGGCAACCCGCCATCGTTGCCGGGCCGGTGCCAATTCATTGACGATAAAGGGCGCCAAACCCTCATCGGCAGGCCCGACAGATCCTGCGTTGAAGTACGGCGAAACCGGTTGGCTGAATTCAGGTGGGTTCATCCCTGCATGATGGGTTGCCTGCGCAACAGTTTGATGACGGTTCCGTGGCAAGCGCATGACAAGTTTGCAAACTGCATGACCGCCACTGAATTGCCTTGTATTCGTCACCAAACCTTCATCAACGCAGGTCACCATTCGGACACACTGCCGGCGTCGTTGGGAAGCGGCAGTGCCCTACCGTTCAAACCCGCATCTAAGGAAACACTGTGGAAACTACCCTGAGCACTTTTCTCAAGGAACTTCAAATTCAGCGCTGGGATGACCACCGCTATTACCACCACAACCGCGTTAACCAAAGCCTGCATTTGGTCAGCGCCCTGTGTTTTGTTGCCGCCTATGTTTGGCTCTTTATCGACCCCGTCGTATCGGCCTTGCTGGCTTGGCTGGTTTCGATGACAACGCGCCAAGCCGGGCATTTTTTCTTTGAGCCACATTCCTATGACGAGGTGAACCAGGCAACCCACGCCTACAAAGAAGACATCAAAGTGGGT
>JANOVW010000395.1:0-7001 GCA_031417575.1 Rhodoferax sp.
TTGAACAAGGTGTCTGAAATGCCCCGCAAATAAAACAGCGCAAAACCAAAGGGCGGATGCATGAAGCTGGTTTGCATGTTCACGCAGATCATGACGCCAAACCATATCAGGTCGATGCCCATTTTTGCCGCCACAGGTGCCAGAAAAGGGATGATGATGAAGGCGATCTCGAAAAAGTCGAGGAAAAAGGCCAGAAAGAATATGAAGATGTTGACCGCAATCAAAAACCCTATCTGCCCGCCGGGCAATGATGTCAACATGTGTTCAATCCAGATGCCGCCGTCGACACCCTGAAACACAAGTGAAAACACGCGCGAGCCAATCAGGATGTAGACCACCATGGCGGTCAGCCGCATCGTCCCGACCATGGCCTGGCGGGTCAGATCCCAGGTTAGCCGCTTGCTCATCGCCGCCAAAATAAAGGCACCCACGGCACCCATGGCACCGGCTTCAGTGGGTGTGGCAATCGCGGTGTTGATCCCCGGCAGGCCGCCCATGCTGCCCAATACGGTGAAAATGAGAACCGCCGACGGAACAATGCCGCGCAGGCATTTCTTGTACAACGGCCAGCCGTTGAGCTCCCTCGATTCTTTGGGAATGCCGGGCAAAGCGTCAGGCCTCACTCGCGTCAGCAAGTAGGTGTACAACGCAAACAGCAGAATCTGAAGGATGGAAGGGCCCCAGGCGCCTTTGTACATGTCGCCCACGGGTTTGCCCAATTGATCGGCAAGCACAATCAGAACCAGCGATGGCGGCACCAGCTGCGTGATCGTTCCTGATGCCGCCAGCACGCCAGTGGCATAACGCATGTCGTACTTCCAGCGCATCATCACTGGCAGCGAAATCATGGCCATGGCAATCACTTGCCCCGCAACCGTGCCGGTGATGGCACCCAGGATGAAGCCCACGATGATGACCGAATAGCCCAGGCCACCCTTGACTGTGCCAAACATCTGCCCCATGGAATCCAGCATGTCTTCAGCCAGGCCACATCGCTCCAGAACGGTGCCCATCAGGGTGAAAAACGGGATCGCCAGCAGCAGGTCATTTGACAGAATGCCAAATACGTTCAGCGGCAAGGCCGTCATGAAGGTCTGCGGGAACCAACCCATGTAAACCGCGAAATAGCCACTTCCCAAACCCAGCGCAGCCAATGAAAAGGCGACCGGAAAGCCGATCAGCATGATGATGATGAGCCCCGCAAACATCATCGGGGCGAATTCTTGCATGGTCATTGCAGCGGTCTTTCGTAGTGGAATTCACCTTGGTAGGTATGGGTCAGCCAGCCGACACGCTTGATGATTTCAGACAAACCCTGCAACATCATCAAGCTGAACCCCAGCGGCAACAGCAACATGACCGGCCAGCGGATCAGGCCACCCGCGTTGCTGGACATCTCACCGGTGGCATACATTTTGACAAACAACGGCCACGAGTAATACACCAGCACCGACATCGACAGCATCAAAAACAGGATGAACCCCAGCAGATCAACAATCGCCTGCCCACGCCCGCCGTACAGGTTGTACAACACGTCAACCCGGACATGCTCGTTCACCCGCAGCACCTGCGCGGCACCCAACATGACGGTCCCGGCAAAAAAATACCACTGGATTTCAGTGAAGCCATTCGAGCTGTAATTGAAGGCGTAACGAACGACGGCATTCAACGCACTGATCAGGCATGACAGCAGCACCGCCCATATGGCAAGCTCCGCAAATTTGTCATTGAGCTTGTCAATGCCACGGGACAACGACAACAAACCATTCATGGGAGACTCCAGACGGCCAACTGTGGATCGGCCAGATTGATGGGTTCGGGTATTTGAATTTGCATGGGCCAGAGGGTAACCCGTCTTGACCCCAAAATAACAAGGGGGATTACTTACATCATCCGGCAAAACCCTAAATTAGAGCCGGCTTGAGCGCTGGCGTCGCAAGAATCAGGCTACCGCTTTCAACGCAGGCCGCACCTGATCTGAGGTCGCTGGAAATCGTTTCTCAATGGATGCCTGGATACCCGCCGCATCCAACCCCTGCATAGCCATGAGTTTGACCGGGTCGCCATGCTCGATGAACTTGTCGGGCAAGCCCAGCATGAGCAAAGGTTTGGTTACACCAGCCTGGTGCAGGGCTTCAGCAACAGCGCTACCCGCACCACCCATTACCGCCGCATCTTCAGCGGTAACCAGGGCTTCATGCTCAGCCGCAACTTTGAGCAGCAATTCCACGTCCAGTGGTTTTACCCAGCGCATATTGATGACAGTGGCACCCAATTTTTCGGCAGCCATCAGTGCCGGATGCAGCAGCGTTCCGAAAACCAGGATGGCGATTCGTTTGCCTTTTCGGCGCACTTCACCTTTCCCAAACGGCAAGGGTTCCAGGCCTTCTTGCATGGGGACACCCACACCTGCACCACGCGGGTATCGCACAGCCACCGGGTGGTTTTGTGCAAACGCACTGGAGAGCAGGCCCCGGCATTCGTTTTCGTCTGCCGGGCAGGCGATGCTCATGTTGGGGATGCAACGCAGGAAAGCAATGTCGTAGTTGCCGGCGTGCGTTGCGCCATCCGCGCCGACCAAACCCGCCCGGTCCAGCGCAAACACGACGGGCAGGTTTTGAATCGCCACGTCGTGGATCAGCTGGTCATAAGCCCGTTGCAAAAATGTCGAATAAATGGCAACGACAGGTTTTAGCCCCTCACACGCCAACCCGCCCGCAAAGGTAACGGCATGTTGCTCTGCAATGCCAACGTCAAAGTACCGCTTGGGGAAACGCTGTTCAAACTCAACCAGGCCAGAACCTTCGCGCATGGCCGGGGTGATGCCCACCAGCCGCTCGTCTTGCGCGGCCATGTCGCACAACCACTGGCCAAACACCTGGGTGAAGGTGGCTTTGGGCGGCACCACGGGTTTGAGCAAACCCACTGCCGGATCGAACTTGCCGGGGCCATGGTAGTTCACCGGGTCCAGTTCAGCGCGTTTGTAGCCTTGCCCTTTTTTGGTGACCACGTGCAAAAACTGCCGCCCTTCCAGGTGCTTGATGTTCTCCAGCGTGGGGATGAGCGATTCCAGGTCATGCCCGTCAATCGGGCCAATGTAGTTGAAGCCAAACTTCTCGAACAAGGTGGCAGGCACCACCATGCCTTTGGCCTGTTCTTCGAGGCGTTTGGCCAATTCAAACAAGGGCGGCGCACCCTTCAAAACATTTTTACCGACGTTTTTGGCTGCAGCATAAAACTGGCCGCTCATCAGTTGCGCCAAGTAACGGTTCAACGCGCCCACTGGCGGGCTGATGCTCATGTCGTTGTCGTTCAATATCACCAGCAAATTGCAATCCGAGACACCCGCATTGTTCAAGGCTTCAAAGGCCATGCCGGCCGTCATGGCACCATCGCCAATGATGGCCACCGCACGGCGCTCGCTGCCTTGCAATTTGGCACCCATCGCCATGCCCAAAGCGGCCGAAATGGAGGTGCTGGAATGCGCCGTGCCAAAGGTGTCAAACTCGCTCTCGGCGCGTTGCGGAAAACCGCTCAGGCCACCCATTTGCCGCAGGCTGGCCATGCGGTCACGCCGGCCGGTGAGGATTTTGTGGGGGTAGGTTTGGTGGCCAACATCCCACACCAGGCGGTCTTGCGGCGTATTAAAAACGTAGTGCAAGGCAACGGTGAGTTCCACCGTGCCCAAATTGGAACTCAGGTGCCCGCCGGTTTTACTGACGGATTCGAGCACGTAGGCCCGCAACTCATCTGCCAGTTGACCCAACTGCGTGCGCTCAAGTTGGCGCAGATCCATCGGCGACTGAATGGTTTGCAACAGCGGATAACCGCCGACGACCGGTGCAGTGCTGGTTTTGGTTTTGTTGGGCATCTCAGGTTTCCTTCTGTTTTAGGCTTTTAGGAAAGGGATAGGAAGGGAATTTGAGGAGCACATGGTGGACATTGCGGCAGTGCGTTCAGGCCTTGCGGTTGACGACCATGTTGGCCAACCCGCGCAGTGCGTGGGTATCGGGCAAACCGCTGGCCTGCAACGCCGCCAAGGCCTGGGCCAACAACGCTTGGGCAAATTCACGGGAGCGACTCAAACCCAGAATGGACACATAGGTGGGTTTGTCGTTTTGAGCATCTTTGCCCGCAGTTTTGCCCAGCGTGGCGGAGTCTTCGGTGGCATCCAGAATGTCGTCGACCACCTGAAAAGCCAGGCCCATGGCTGAGCCGTAATCTTCCAGCGCCAACGTCGCCACAGCCCCCGGGTTGCCACAGGCCGCGCCCATCATCACACTGCCTTGCAACAACGCGCCCGTTTTGAGCCGATGCATTTCACGCAATTGCGCTTCATCGAGCTTTTTGCCGACGCTGGCCAGGTCAATCGCCTGGCCGCCCGCCATACCACTGCTGCCGGCCGCCAGCGCCAGCAAGCGGCACAAACGGGCCTGCAACACAAACGGAACGGTGACATCTTCGGGGGTTAAAAGCTCAAACGCCAAAGCCTGAAGCGCATCGCCGGCCAGCAAGGCCTGGGCTTCGCCAAATTTCACATGAACCGTGGGTTTGCCACGGCGCAGGATATCGTTGTCCATGCAGGGCATGTCGTCATGCACCAGGGAATAGGCGTGGATGAGTTCGGTGGCGCAAGCAGCGCGCAGGGCTGCGCGGGCATTGCCGCCAACGGCTTCGCAGGCGGCCATTACCAGCAAGGGACGCAGTCGCTTGCCGCCGTCCAGCACGGCATACCGCATGGCAGCCACCAAGGCGGCGGGCGCACCATGGTCCAGCCCGACCGGGGCATCCGCCGTCACCCAGGTTTCCAGCGCCCGTTCAACCGCATCCAGGTGCCGATGGCTCCAGGTCTGCAGCTCGAACGGGTGCCCAGCCTGCGCAGCGAGCGGCAGCAGCTCGGCGGTCATGTCAGCAGGGCTCATGCGCGGGGTGTCCAGGGCTTGAGGCCCTGGGCATCCATCACCTTGATTTGGTCTTCCACCGCCTGCAGGCGCGCACGGCAAAACTTCAGCAGTTCAGCCCCACGTTGATAACCCGCCAACAGGTCTTCCAGTGGCATGTCGCCCGCCTCCAGGCGGGTTACCAGACGGGTCAACTCAGCTTGCGCTTCTTCATAGGACACTGGCACATTGCCAACAGTTGCGGAAGGGGCCTTGGCCATGGGTACAAAGGTTCGCTTTTAAACGGTCAGTAGATGGAAAGCTGGGCATCACCAGCCACTGCACCGGCAAAGCCGGGCAGCAGCAAGTAGGGGATTTTAAGGGGTGAAACGCCGTGAGGCATCTCTAAACCCATCGTGTGAAACGGGTGTGACATAGGTCACGGATACAATGCCCACATCCTGAATTCACCTGTTTTCCCTTTGTTTTTGGCGAGATTTCTCGCTACCCAGCCCCCAGACCGGGGGACATCTCTGGGTGAGATCCCCCATGACTGATTCACGCCTTTCCCCGTCGGCCCCGCTGGTCATGCCCTCCGCCCTACAAAACAGCACAAGCCAACTGCCGGTCTCCAGCTATTTTGACGACGCGCTTTATCAGCGTGAAATGGCCCTGCTCTTCAAAAACGGCCCGCGTTATGTGGGGCACCGCCTCGCCGTGCCCCAGGTCGGTGATTTTTATTCGCTGCCGCAAGAATCGGGCGGGCGCGCGTTGGTGCACACGCCAAACGGCGTGGAGTTGATCTCCAACGTCTGTCGTCACCGCCAGGCGTTGATTTTGCAGGGCCGCGGCTCTTTGCCCCCACAAAGCGGCGGCAATATTGTGTGCCCGCTGCACCGTTGGACCTACGCCGCCTCGGGCCAGGTACCGGCTGGCACCCTGCTGGGCGCACCGCATTTTGACGTGGATCCTTGCCTGAACCTGCACAACTACCCGCTGGCCGAATGGAACGGTCTGCTGTTTGAGCGCAACCCTTCAGGCCGCCAGCGTGATGTGGCCGCCGACATGGCTGATCTGGCCCCGCGCGCCGCACTCGATTTCACCGGCTACGCCTTAGACCACGTTGAAATGCATGCCTGCAACTACAACTGGAAGACCTTCATCGAGGTCTACCTCGAGGATTACCACGTGGGCCCGTTTCACCCCGGTTTGGGCCAGTTTGTTGAATGTGATGAACTCCAGTGGCAATTCGGGCCCCACTATTCGGTGCAAACCGTGGGCGTGGCCAACCGCTTGGGCAAAGCCGACGCGCATGGCGACGGCAAAGGCGGCTCGCCGGTTTACCAGCGCTGGCAAGAGGCGTTATTGAAATACCGAAACGGCGTGCCGCCCAAGGCGGGCGCCATTTGGCTCACCTACTACCCACACGTGATGGTGGAGTGGTACCCGCATGTGTTGACGGTTTCTACCCTGCACCCCATGGGGCCGCAAAAAACCATGAACATGGTGGAGTTTTATTACCCGGAAGAAATCGTCTCGTTCGAGCGCGAATTTGTCGAGTCGCAACGCGCCGCCTACATGGAAACCTGCGTAGAAGACGACGAAATCGCCCTGCGCATGGATGCCGGCCGCCAAGCGCTCATGCAGCGCGGTGACAACGAAGTCGGCCCCTACCAAAGCCCGATGGAAGACGGCATGCAGGAATTCCATGAGTGGTATAGGCGCACGATGGGCTCATCGCTTGATTAAAGCAATATGAAACGATCAAAATAAATTAAATTATTATTGATTTTACATTAATTAGTATATAAAATTCTCAATTTTGCTATGTATTAAATATCTAACAATGTAATTAATACGTGAACAATTTGGCTTTTTATAAAATTATTAATTGATAATTAATTAATTTTTAACTTTGAGGATGACTGGATAAACAGGTGTCATCCGGTGCCTGGTCCCAGCCGTTACCAATCGGCTAAAAAGCCGCAATGCCCGTGATGGCCCGGCCCAAAATCAGCGCATGCACATCGTGCGTACCTTCGTAGGTGTTCACCACCTCCAAATTCACCAAATGGCGGGCAGCCCTACATGTCATTGGGGCACTGTATTTCGGGGGCCTGT
>JANOVW010000396.1:0-11464 GCA_031417575.1 Rhodoferax sp.
CCGCTTTTCAGGTTCTCATTGGTGGTGCCCGCAGGCCGCGCCCGCACCAAACCTTTGACCTGAATGCAAAACTCGTTGCGCAGGCCCTCTGCCGCCTTGAACATGTCGGCACGATCGGGGTCGCACACGACCTGAACGTAACCTTCGCGGTCGCGCAGATCCACAAAAATCACGCCACCGTGATCACGCCGCCGGTTGACCCAACCACACAGTGAAACTGTTTGGCCCAACAGGGCATCTGTTACCAAACCGCAATAATGGGAACGCATGGCCATAAATAGTTCTCTTGCTTTTTTATTTGTTGGAAACCAAAGCGGGTGCGTCTGGTGAGACGACCCCCATGGAAACGATGTATTTCAGGGCGTCATCAACGCTCATCTTGAGTTCAATGCAATCACTGGACTTGAGCATCACAAAATAGCCGCCAGTCGGGTTGGGCGTGGTGGGTACATACACGCTCAGGTAGTCGTCGCTCAGGTGTTTGGCGGCATCTCCGCCCGGTGTGCCCGTCACAAAAGCGATGGTCCAGACGCCTTCACGGGGCCACTGAATCAATACTGCTTTGCGAAAGGCGTTGCCGGAATCGGAAAACAAGGTGTCCGACACCTGTTTGACCCCGGAATAAATAGAGCGCACCACCGGAATACGATTGAGCAGCGAATGCCACCAGGTCAGCAATTTGTTGCCGACAAAATTGCTGGCCAATGCACCCAGCACCAGCAAAATGGCCAGCGCCAGAAGTGCCCCAAACCCGGGAATGTGAACGCCCAACAGTTTGTCTGGGTGCCAGGCAGTTGGCAAGATCAGCAGGGTTTTGTCGAGCGTACTGACGATCCATTCAAGTACCCAAAGTGTCACCACTACCGGCAAGATGACCAGCAAACCAGCCAACAACCATTTGCGCAACGAAACCATCATGTGCTGCTCGCGCTGGATGAACCGGATGAGGCCGGTGACGACGTTGTCGTTGCAGTGGGCGAACTCGGTGCCGCGCTAGACGCAGAAGGGGCTGGTGTCGTGCTCGCTCCCGTACCGGCGCCTGAACCAGTGCTCGTGCTTGTGTCTGATTTGGTTTCTGATTTGCCCCCGGAATCAGCCAGTTTACCGTCTGCTTTTCCTTCGGCACCCTTGCCCTCGCCCGAATTGCCACCCCGAAAATCAGTAACGTACCAGCCCGAGCCTTTGAGTTGGAAACCGGCGGCAGTGACTTGTTTTTGAAACTCCGATTTGCCGCAGGCCGGGCATTCAGTCAGTACGGGATCCGACATTTTTTGCAAAACGTCTTTCGCATGGCCACAGGCTTGGCATTTGTAGGCGTAAATGGGCATGGTATTTTGAAAAATCGGGAAGGGGTGCTACCACCAATTTGGCGGCGTGCAAAGCCTTCCATTATAAAGCGCCAGGCTTAACCCACCGGTACAAACGTCTTAAAAGAGGCGTACCCGCACGATAAGCTGGAGCAGCACCAACCCTACAGCGAACCCGAGGCAGCCATAAATCAGCCCTTGCAGCAGGCGATTGGTGCGCTTTTGCTCGATCAGCAATTCTTCGATTTGACGCTGCTGGCTGTGGGGGCGGTTTTTCAGAAAATCGTGCAGCAAGCGTGGCAGCTCAGGCAACAAGGTGGCATACCGGGGAGCTTGGTCTTTTAGCTGGTTCAACAATTTTTGTGGTCCCACCTGCTCCAGCATCCATTTTTCGAGGAATGGTTTGGCGCTGTTCCATAAATCCAGCTCCGGATCGAGCTGACGGCCCAAACCTTCAACATTCAGGAGTGTCTTTTGCAACAGCACCAATTGAGGCTGGATTTCAACCTGAAAGCGACGCGACGTCTGGAACAAACGCAACAACACCATGCCGAGTGAAATTTCTTTCAGGGGCCGATCGAAATAGGGCTCACAAACGGCGCGGATGGCACTTTCGAGTTCATCTATTCGTGTACCGGCCGGGACCCAACCCGATTCAACGTGCAGCTCAGCCACCCGTTTGTAATCGCGCCTGAAAAACGCCGTGAAGTTTTGCGCCAGGTATTCTTTGTCGATCTCCGTGAGTGTTCCGACAATGCCGAAATCCAACGAGATGTACCGACCAAACGTATCGGGCGCAATACTTACCTGGATATTGCCGGGGTGCATGTCTGCATGGAAAAACCCGTCGCGAAACACTTGCGTGAAAAACAATGTCACACCGTCGCGGGCGAGCTTGGGGATATCGACGCCAGCTTCACGCAGTGCGGCGGTATGGCTGATGGGAATGCCGACCATACGCTCCATCACGATGACATCGCTGGTGCAGTAATCCCAATACATTTCCGGGATCAGCACCAGATCCAGCCCCGCCATGTTGCGGCGCAACTGTGCGGCACTGGCCGCCTCGCGCACGAGATCAAGTTCGTCGTGCAGGTATTTGTAGAATTCAGCCACCACTTCTCGCGGCTTGAGGCGCTTGCCGTCATTCGACAAGCCGTCCACCCAGCCAGCCATCATGCGCATCAGGCCCAGGTCTTTTTCAATCGCCGCCAGCATGCCGGGGCGCAGTACCTTGACTGCGACATCTTTTTCCTGGCCGTCGCGGTTAACCAGTTTGGCGAAATGCACTTGGGCAATGGATGCACTGGCCACGGGTTCGCGCTCAAAGACCGAAAACACCGTACCAACCGGTTTGCCAAAGGCTTTTTCGATGATGGCCACGGCCACATCGGAGCCAAACGGTGGCACGCGATCCTGCAGGCGCGCCAATTCATCGGCGATGTCCACCGGCATCAAATCCCGCCGGGTTGACAACACCTGCCCAAATTTGACAAATATGGGCCCCAGCCGTTCCAGCGCTTCGCGCAACCGCTGACCCCGTGGGGCTTCCAGGTTGCGACCAACGGAGACGATACGCGCCAACACGCGCAGCCAGGGTTTTTGAAAACTGGTGAGCACCAGCTCATCCAGACCATACCGCAACACCACCCAAACGATGAAGCCGCTCCTAAACAAGCGGCTCATGAGGTGGGGCTCATGGGGTAAAACTCATGGAATGTAGCGGGTGAACGGCGATTCATGCTGAGGGGTTGCCCACATCGGTCGGCCTGTTGGGACCTACACGCGCCAGGCGGTTGATGGCCTCCCGGATACGCTGCGCCGTTTGAGTCAGCAGGCGGGCCGGCACATCACCCACAATGCGCGCCAGGTCTTCTTCAACATCCCAGCGGACATGATCAGCCAGCCAATTGATTTCGGCTGCCAACTGCACGTCGCCTTCAATTCGTACATCTGGTTTTTTGCCTTGCAGTAAATTTTGAACCAGCTCAAAAGGGGATTGTGGCAACACCTCAAGAAGCAAATCAGGCTTTGCCGTATCTGCCGCTACATCAAACAGGCCGGCCGGTGTAATGACCAAATGCAAATCCATCTCGCGCCATTTCAATTGCGCCGATTGGCCTTTTTGCCGCTTCAGGCGCGTGGTCGCCTCGGGCTCCTGCATCAGGACGTGGTTGAGCAGCAGCACGATACGACGGCGACTTTCGTCGATCAGCCAGACCGGTGGCATGAAAAATGGAGACGATGTTGCCATGGTCTCCATTCTAGGTGCGCTAACCCGAGCGCCCGGCTTGGCGCACTCGGGATAGGGCCATTTAAACGCTTATTGCAGGGCCTGAACACCCGCAACCAACCAACCCAAGCGGCCGTCTTTGGGTTTGGTCATGTTCCAGACTTCGCGGAACGGGCTTGGGCCGGTAGCCGGGTCTTCCTTGATCATGCCAGAGAACTCGACGCTGGCCATGTAGTCTTGCCCCAAATCTTCAATACCCAGTAACTGGGCTTCAATCATGACCACTTCGGTGTGGTTGGCGTTGCCGCCAGTGTGGGTTTCGCGCTCCGAGAGTTGCGACCGAATTTCAGTCAACATCTCGTCTGTCATCATGGCGCGCAGCGCCGGTATGTCTGATTTGTCCCAAGCAGCCTGCAAACTCACAAAATTGCCTTTGGCTGCTGAAAGGAAGGACGCGGTGTCGAAACCATCGGGAATACTCCAGGTGCTGGGTGGTGTGGAGCCCGCGATTTGTGAACCAATGGCGCTGCCGATAACCGAACCGCCAACCATCGAACCAGCTTGCGGGCGACCACTGTCAAGTGGCACACCAGCTGAACGCTCCCATGGACGGGCCGAGGAATCGTTGCCGACGTTAGCCGGGCTGTATTGCGCGGGTGACGAAATGGGCGCGCCACCCTGACCTGCTGGCGATGAACCCGCGCCAGAGGTACCACCAGAAGCAGCACCTTCAAATGCAAAGGGCGAACGAGTTTGCGCACCCTGCCCGCCCGCTTGATTGCCCGATTGAGCGGCCGCGCGTTTGCGCATGAAGAAACCAATGGCCATCATGACACCCAAAGCCAGCAGGCCAAACATCAGAATGTTGCCAAAGGCCTCACCCAAGCCCAGCGAACTGGCCAACCAGGCCAAGCCCAAACCTGCAGCCAAACCTCCGAGCATGGCACCCCAGGGCCGTTTGGGCGCGGCAGCAGCCGCGCCTGCAGCAGCTGGTGCACCTGGCTTTGCTGCATTTTGCGCACCTGGCGCAGCTGCCGGTGCAGATGGCGCCGCGTCACGCTGCGTAACGTTGCTGGATTGTTTGCCGACCGATTTGCCACCGCCCATGCGTTTGGCCGCCTCGGCGTTAAAACCTGCTACAGCCATCGTAACGGCCAAAATTAAACCCCAAATCTTCATAGTGCCTCCTAAGCGCTAGATTGACAGGTTGCAAGTGGTGCCGCAATGGTCAAATTGCAAGTTGCACGCCTTGTTTTTACCTCTCGCGCCATTATGCGGTAACGCCGGGAAAAGCTTTGAATACCCTTACAAAAATAGGCCAATTTGATGTTTTGAGGCAAACCAGTTTTGGGGCGGGTACCCACCGGCCTTTAACACTTAATACCCAAATGCAACGCCACCAGGCCGCCTGTCATGTTGTGGAAATCGACATGCCCAAAGCCGGCCTCGTGCATCAGGGTTTTGAGTTCAGCCTGACTGGGGTGCATGCGGATGGATTCGGCCAGGTAGCGGTAGCTCGCATCATCACCGGCCACGGCCTTGCCGAGTCGGGGCAGGATATTGAACGAATACCAGTCATAGGCTTTTTCAAGTGGCTTGGCTACTTTGGAGAATTCCAGCACCAACAATTTGCCACCGGGTTTGAGAACGCGGTGCATTTCAGCCAAGGCGATGTCTTTGTGGGTCATGTTGCGCAAGCCAAAAGCAACACTCACGACATCAAAATGATCGTTGGCAAAGGGCAGTTGTTCGGCATCGCACACCAGCGTTGGTAACTGCACACCGGCGTCCAGCAAACGGTCGCGGCCTGTGGCCAACATGGCATGGTTGATATCGGTGTGCACCACCCGCCCGGTCTTGCCGACTTTTTTGGCAAATGCCAGCGCCAGATCACCCGTGCCTGCGGCGATGTCGAGCACTTCGAAACCTTCTTTCACGTTTGCCACCGTGACGGTGTAGGCCTTCCAAACGCGGTGCAGGCCGATCGACATAAGATCATTCATCACGTCGTATTTGGGCGCTACCGAATCAAAAACGCCACGTACACGCTGCGCTTTGGCCTGCTCGGGCACCGTTTCAAAGCCAAAATGGGTTGATTTCATTTACTATTATCTATTTTCAACTTATATCAATGGATAAAGTGCGTTTTTTCAAATAATAATTGCACAAGAAGCTATATTTAATATATCAATTATTTACATAATTCATATGTTTTTTATGTATAAACATATTTAATTAGACAATTTCTAATCATTTTATACGCCAGACCACCTGCGCATACCGGGCATGTTGGATCAATGGCTACCGCAAGCGTGTCCACCCCCGTGGTTGGCAGACCCTCCGGCCACCATGGGCTCATCACGATTGGCACCAGCAGCTTGTAGGCGCTTGTTGTAGTCGCTCCACAATTTTTCTTGCTGCGAACCCAAAAAATACAGGTAATCCCAAGAAAAAATGCCGCTGCTATGGCCGTCTGAAAACGTCGGTTGCACCGCGTAATTGCCCACCGGCTCCAATGCCGCCAACTCCACTTCGCGTTTGCCGGTCTGCAGCACCTCTTGCCCGGGACCGTGGCCCTGCACTTCGGCAGACGGCGAATAGACCCGCATCAGCTCAAACGGTATGCGGTAGTTGTTGCCGTCAGAAAAACTCACCTCCAGGACCCTCGACTGACCGTGAACTGTCAAATTGGTGGGCGCGGGCGCGCCCGGTTGCAAACCTGCCATGTTTTACCCCCAATGGAAATGTCAACTCAAAGCGCCAAAACTGGCGCGAACTTAAAAACGAGCCGAGAAATTGATGTGAAATTTCTCGTCGCCAGTTTGTGGAATGCCAGAGCCTACCGCAAACGGCAACTGGCTACCGCTGATGATGCGACCATAGTCTGCCGTTACCGAATACCCCCCGGCTGAGTAGAAACGCAAGCCAATACCAGCACCCGCCAATGAATCACGGGCTGGTTTGGGATTGCCATTGGGGTTGTTGTTGGCCAGCCAGCCCGCATCAAGAAAACCCACCAAACGCAGGCCGGGCATCAGCTCTTTGGTGCTGATTTCGGTGGTGGCAAACAGACCGCTATCTGCCGAAATAGGCCGCTCGCCGGTTCCCCGAACCGAACTGCTACCCCCCAAGCCAAACTGCTCCCCTGATATCAGGGCATCCGGGCTGTATTGCATTTGGCCTTTGAAACTCCACAGCCAGCCACCGCCAAACCCGGTTAGGTAATTGGCACCCAGGCGCAGCACCTTAAAGGCATCGGTCGCAATGCGGGCATCTTCAGATTGGTAGGCCAACAGGTTGTTGCCATTGCCGCTGCCCGGCAGATTGACTGCCAGATCGGCGTTGTAACCCCAGACAGCGGAATCGCCTTCCACCCGCGCGTTGTAGCTCAGGGTCAGGGGTCTGCTGCTGCGGTCCAATTGCACCGCAACGCCGTTGATCAAGGTAGCGTTGAAAAGTTTATCGTCCAGCGCAACACCAAAATAGCCCCGATAACCACCATCGGGTGGCAAATAGTGGTTGTAGTTGACGCCTGCCGTGCGCCCGGCGCCCGTGCTAGTGAAGGCACCAAAATTACCCACCACGTCGGAGCGGGTAAAACTCAAACCCATTACACCACCCAACTTGTAGAGGGGAATACGGTAGTTAAGGCCCAGCTGCTTCACGTCCGAAGGACGCTCCAGTGAGGTGGTGTAGGCACCCGTGAAGGAATGATCGAGCCCGAATACGTTGGCGTGGCTTCCGGAAGCGGTGAACCGGTCATTGCCAGTGGAGTTGGAACCGGTATTGGACAACCCCAACGAAAAATTCCAGGGCTTGGATTCTTTCACCACAACCCGCGCATTGATTTGGTCGGCTTCGTCGGCTTCCTTGAGCCCCACTTGAACCTGTTTGCCCTGGCTTTCATTGGCAATCGCCGTTTGAACCGACAGGGTACGGAAGTTGGGCGCGCTGCCTTCTTTGAGCTCGGGCAAACTGGCACGGATGTTCTCTTCGGTGTAGGCTTGGTTGCCTTCAATCATCACTTTGCCAATAACGAACTTGACCACATTGAGGGTAACAGTGGCACCGATTTCCTGGGGCGGCAAGGCTACACGATGCAAAGCAAAGCCCTTGTCGCGCAACGCGGCTTCAAGCGCTTGGGTTGCTTTTTGCAATGTGTCCAAAGTTGCATCTGTGCGCAAAAAGGGGGCCAAAACTCGTGTGGTTTCACCATCTGGCAAGGGGTTTTCACCGGTGATATTAAAACCCCGGATTTGAAACACCGGGCTGGGTGCCGATGTCATGCCAGGGTTGCCCGCCGCAGGCTGCTGCGCCTGAGCAACAGGCAGCGCCGACAGGCACAGCGATAGGGCGACCAACCCGCCAGCCACGGCATTCTTCTGAGGCAAACGGCGAATGACGGAAAAATTCATGGGGTAAAGCATATCGTCAGCTCAAGCTACCTGCATTGGTTACTGGCACGGATGCCAACATCACCCAACACACTCACCAGCGCCGGGTTGCGGCTGTTGGGCATGGGCATCTTGTCAAAATCGAGGAACAGCGGGGTCAGGAAAGGCCGTACCGTTGCACCATTGTCTCCCGCAAAGCCGGTTTCGCCGCGGCCCAGGTGAATGGTTTCGCGCTGTGTGGTCACTTCGATGTGGCCGTCACGCACAAACACAAACAGACCGGGCGCATCTTCTGCGACGGCTGCCGACTGAAACAGCTGTTTGGTGTCAACCGGTACGCTATCGGGACGGGGCAACTCCTGCAACGAGGGTGCCGGCATCGGCCGAATGCCACTGGGCGTGACCACCAAGCCTTGCCCGGCTTCGAGTACCTGCATGGCGGTTTGACCGGTTTGCGTGACTTCAATGCTGCCCAACCAGGTAAAGAAGCTGCAAGACCCTTCCGACGCGCAATCCATATCAAGGCCCGTGCCACGAATGCCGATCGTGGCCGTGGCCGTTTGAAACGCCACGTTGCGGGTATTCGATTTGCCGATCAGGCCGGTCAAGGCCCGCACCGATCCACGCAGCAGTGACACCAGGAAGCGCCCTTCCGACGGGTTGCGTTCATCAAAAACAAAGTTGTCAACCCGAAACCGCGTGGAGGCGCCCAACGTCAATCGGCTGTCGTCTCGAAACGCCAGCACGCCCCGTGCACCGCTGCCCGTTTCTACAGTTTCGCCCGGATAAACGCTACCGCCATCCACCAAAATGCGCCGCTGGCCCTGGACGTCAACCGCGTTGATTTCACCCTGGGCACCCACCACCTTGGCACTGGCCTGAACTGCATTGGAGCGGGCTTTTTCAACGATGCGGGTTGATTCGGCGCCGCAGTCTTTGGCACATAAACGGGCATCAAAATCGGTTCCCCTGATACCGACTGTGGCGGTGGTCGTCTGTAGCCTGGCCGCATTCGGTGAATTTTTGGAAATCAATCCGGTTACCGCTCGCAGGCCACCGCGCAGCAGGTTCATCACCATGCTGTTGTCTGGCGCGGCCTCTTTGTATTTGTACTGCTGAATCACTATTTCGGTGTTGGGCCGCACCGTCATGCGGGTGCCATCTGCCAATTTGATGATTGCCGCCCCACCCTCGGAGGTCGTCAAGCGATCCCCCTCATTCAGGGCCAGGCCCTTGCCCAGCGTTCTGGGCATTTGGTTGGCCGATTGGGCAAAACCGGCACCGCGGGCGAACTCGACTTCGCCCACGGGTTGCGCGAATGCCAACGGCAAGAAAGCAGTGTGCGCCAGCACCGTCATACCCAGGGCCATGGCCCATCGACTGTTCAAGGACGGCATGTTTCCCCCTCTACCACGACATCGCCCTGCTTTTTCTTTTTCAGGGTTTCGTCGTCGGATTTGCTTTGTTGGATATCCAGCGCTTCCTCAAACTTGCTGAGGAATTCTTCAAGCACTCCGCCTCCGGTACCGCCGCCGTTCTTCCGGGAAATCAATTCACTGATCGTGGCAGGCGGATTCGCGACCGCGCCAGCGGCGGCCCTATAACTGACCGGGCTGCCGCTGCTGATGGCCACTGGGCCAAAACTAATCTCCCCACCGGCCTGCGCGGTGATGGCACCCGTAGCGGACAGTGACGCGTTTTGCGTCAGGTTATTGGCCGCGTCCAGGCTGATGGCGCCGCCTGTTGAGATCAGGTTGCCATTGATCAACATGTTGCCAGCACTGGTGAGGTTGGTGGCGATAAGCTCGATATCACCCAAGGCAATGATGCCATCGGGGCCAATCGTGATCGGGCTGTTGGCCGTGAGTTTGACTTTACCCAAGGGCGCGGCAATCAAACCCGTTGTGCGAATGCCACCCGTGTTGGTTACCTGAACGTAGCCGTTTCTGGCGCCTATCCCCAAAATATTCAGCGGCCCAATATTGGTCAGTTCCACACCACCTGTTGTTGTCAGTGCAGCAAATTCACTGATGCGATTTTCAGGGTGGTTCAACTGGATGGCTTCAGTAGCCTGCGTAGCCAAAACGCCAGGCGTCGCCAAAGGCCCGCTCTGGGTGATGCCGCCGCTTTCAGCCTTGAACGACAGATTGCCACCCCGCATGCCACCAACATTCAGAACGCCGCTGGATTGCGTGATATCCACCAAACCACCCATATCAATGGCACCACCGGTTTTCAAGAACGTTCTCTCAACAATCAGTTGACCCGTGCCGTTCAGCAAACCACCGGTTTGGCCAAACTGCAAGGTCCTCAAGCTGTCGCTGACGTTCAACAAACCACCATTCATGATGAGCCGCCCACTGCTGCTGATACGTTCAAGTTGGGTTGCACCAACGCCCGAATCGAACACCACATCACCTGAGGGGATAGAGACAGCCCGCACGTTGGCTGCGTCGGGGAGGGCATCCCAGCTGGCTGCATCGCTCCACCGGTTGTTTGCGCTGCCCGTCCAGGTGGAAAGCGCGCGTTGGGTGATGTTCGCGCTTGCAGAAGATGAGAATGTGCCGAAGGTGTAATTTCCACCATCAGCACCGCCCAAATTGATCCCCACAATCGCAACTGGTTTTCCAGTGCCGACATGGCGATCCGCAAACGCGCCAACACCGGACAACACAGATACGTCGTCACCCGGTATCAATCCGGAAATCGATGCACTGGTCGTATTGAGAGCCGCGACGGTATTGCCGTCATAGACCTTGTCAATAGCGGTGACGCCGCTGACACCCGTTAACAGCGCTTTGTTGATGTTTGCCGTCGTTGTGGTCGAACCGACAAACTGGTAATTGCCGCCATCCGTACCACCCAAAGTCAGCCCACCCACGGTAACCAGTTTGGCAAGGCCGGCATTTTTGTCACTGAAGTTGCCGGTGCCACCAGTAACCGTCACTACATCAGAACCAATCACACCAGCACCGCTGGCCAAACTGGTATTCACTACGGCTGAGGTGTTTCCATCGTATGTTTTATTGGTTGCGGTAACACCCGTTATGGCACTTAGCGTTGCCTTGCCGATTGAGCCCGCTGCCGTGTTGGTGATGACGTTGTAGTTGCCCCCACTGTTGCCGTCGTTCACCGTGTAGCCGGCCACTGCCAGTGTGCGGCTGCCTGCGTTTTTGCTGTCAAACGTCTGGCTGGCGCCGCTGACCGTGTCGCCACCCACCAATCCGCTGTTGCCCACCACGCCCGCCGAGCTGGTGTTGCCGTCGTAGGTTTTGGTGCCCGCCGCTGCGCTCAAGGTCAGGTTGGCTTTGCTGATGGTGCCGCTGGCCGTGTTGGTGGTCAGGTTGTAGTTGCCGCCGCTGTTGCCGTCGTTCACCGAGAAGCTGCCTACTTGCAGGGTGCTGCCACCCGTGCCCAGTACGTTTTTGCTGGCAAAGGCCTGGCTGTTGCTGCTCAGGGTGTCACCACCGACCAGGCCCACCACGCTGGCTGTGCCGGTCGAGCTGGTCGTGCCGTCGTAGGTTTTGCTG
>JANOVW010000397.1:0-1786 GCA_031417575.1 Rhodoferax sp.
CGCGCCGGGTGCCCGGCATAGAGCTGTATTTGCAGCCCGTACAAGACCTGAGTATTGAAGACCGCGTAGCCAAAACGCAATACCAGTTTTTGATGTCCAGCCCGAATGACGGCGAGCTCAACACCGCCACCACCGCCTTGCTGGAACGGCTGCGCGGCCTGCCCCAGTTGGTTGATGTCACCAGCGATTTGCAAGACAAGGGCCTGCAAGCTTATGTCGAGATTGACCGCGCCGCCGCTGGCCGCCTTGGCGTTACGGTGGCGGGCATCGACAACATGCTCTACAACGCGTTTGGGCAACGCCTTATCTCCACCATCTTCACCCAATCCAACCAGTACCGGGTTGTGCTGGAAGTTGCGCCCGAGTACAAGACCGGGCCGCAGGCGCTGGCCAGCCTGTATGTGCCCACCAACACCGGCAAGCAAATACCGCTTTCCAGCGTGGCGCGCATTGTGGAGCGCCCGATGGCGCTCAGCGTCAACCATGTGGCGCAGTTCCCGTCGGCCACGGTTTCCTTCAATGCCGCACCGGGTGTCTCGCTGGGTGATTCGGTGCAGGCCATCAAGGCCGAAGTGGCCGCATTGAATCTGCCTGCCAGCATTGAAACCAGCTTTCAGGGCGCAGCGCTGGCGTTTCAGGCATCGCTCTCCAACACACTCTTGCTGATCCTGGCGGCCATCGTCACCATGTACATCGTGCTGGGCGTGTTGTATGAGAGTTATATCCACCCCATCACCATTTTGTCGACCCTGCCTTCGGCTGCGTTGGGGGCCCTGTTGGCGTTGCTGGTCACGCGGCTGGAACTGGACGTGATCGCCGTGATTGGGATCGTGCTGCTGATTGGCATCGTGAAAAAGAACGCCATCATGATGATCGACTTTGCGCTGGATGCGCAACGCGAGCAAGGCCTGAGCCCGCGCGAGGCGATTCACCAGGCCTGCCTGCTGCGTTTTCGCCCGATTTTGATGACCACCTTGGCCGCCCTGCTGGGAGCCCTGCCGCTGATGCTGGGAACCGGTGTTGGCAGTGAGCTGCGTCAGCCGCTGGGGGTGACGATGGTCGGTGGCCTCATCGTTAGCCAGTTGCTCACCCTGTTCACAACGCCGGTTATTTACCTGGGTTTTGCCTCGTTGGCAGAGCGTTGGAGCGCGAAGGGCAAATTGGCTAAGGCCGAGCTGCCTGCAACGGGTGGGTTGCCATGAGTTTTTCGACGCCATTCATTCACCGCCCGGTTGCCACCACGCTGGCAACTTTGGGCATTGCGCTGGCCGGTGTGATCAGCTTCTTTTTGTTGCCGGTGTCGCCCTTGCCACAAGTGGATTTCCCGACCATTGCGGTTTCGGCCAGCATGCCGGGGGCCAGCCCTGACACCATGGCCGCCACAGTGGCCACGCCGCTGGAACGCACCTTGGGGGCGATTGCCGGCGTCACCGAGATCACGTCATCTTCGTCTTTGGGCAACAGCCGGGTGATTCTGCAGTTTGACCTGAGCCGCGACATCAACGGCGCAGCGCGGGATGTGCAGGCTGCCATCAACGCATCGCGTGCCCTGTTGCCCTCGGGCCTGCCCAACAACCCAACCTACCGCAAGGTGAACCCGGCTGATTCGCCGGTGTTGATCATCGCGCTGACATCAGACACGCTCACCCGCGGGCAGATGTACGACGCGGCCTCCACCGTGCTGGCGCAGCGGCTGGCGCAGGTTGATGGCATTGGCCAGGTCAGCATTGGCGGCGGTGCGCTGCCCGCCGTGCGGGTCGAGCTGGACCCGAACCGGCTGGCGGCC
>JANOVW010000398.1:0-1622 GCA_031417575.1 Rhodoferax sp.
CAACTGGATTGGCTCCGGGCAAGCTCAGCACAAAGCTGGTTCCGCTGCCGGGTTCAGAAACCAACTCAATGCCAATCCCCAAGAGCTTGGCCGTTCGTTTGACGATCGCCAGCCCAAGGCCCAACCCCTGAGCCCGATCCCTGGATTGGTTGCCAATCTGGTAAAACTCTTCAAATACCCGCTCCTGCTCCGCTTTGGAAATGCCCGGTCCGGTATCGGTCACGCGCACCTGAACCTGCCCGGCACCGCCATCCTTCACGCCAACAGATTGTGCTGACAAGGTGATGCTGCCTGAGGGTGTGAATTTGAGGGCGTTGTCAACCAGGTTGCCCAGAATCCTGAGCAGTTGGTCAACGTCTGTATTTACCCAGAGCCCACCTACACCTTGCTTTTCGTCAGCCGACACCACGAGGGTCAACCCCTGCTGCGATGCCAGCGCTGCATATTCGTCGCGCACGGCAACCAACAACTCGACAACGGGGTAAGCAGCCATGCGAAGTTTCACCGCTTGAGCGTCCAGCCGTGAAATGTCCAGAAGGCCATCCAGCAAGCTGCTGCTTTGGCGCAATGCGCTGCCAATGCCACGGCTCAGTTCGTTGAGCAACACATCGCCAGAACGGCGCGCCACCAAGTCGAGCGTGGTCGCGTTGATCGACAAAGCATGTAGAGGCTGGCGCAGATCGTGGCTGGCGGCAGTGAAGAAGCGCGTCTTGGACGCATTGGCGGCTTCTGCGCGGTCCCGTTCGGCCTGGGCGCGGTCA
This sequence comes from Rhodoferax sp., assembly GCA_031417575.1. Lineage (GTDB taxonomy): Bacteria > Pseudomonadota > Gammaproteobacteria > Burkholderiales > Burkholderiaceae_C > JANYCG01. The sequence goes on from JANOVW010000398.1 coordinate 762, forward strand.
CGCTCACCTGACAAATCCCTGGACAAGGCTTCGTTGTCGTCGATCAAACCAACCAAATTGAGCATTTCACGACGGCGCGCTCGAATCACAAAGACCGTCACCGGGAAAAGCGCGGCCATGACACCCGCCGTTGCCAAACCGACACTCCCGCCGCGCCACAGACCGCCGGCGATCACCGCGCCAAAGGTGACGACCCCATAACCCATCCATACGCGCAAAATGCCACCCGCTTGTTCCCTGGCGCCACTGATATGGATGCCGACAAGCGCCAGGACAAGCAGTAAAACAGTGTTGTTGGACCGTGCAAAAAAAATTGGCAGCAAGGCCACAACAAGCATGCCCGCAAAAATGAACGCCAAGCTGATTTCATTCACAACCGCAGCCGTCGGCGCAAAGGGCGGCTGCATGAGCCGTTTGAGCTGAAAGTGGGCATAGACATCCCTGGCAATCGTGGTGGCAAGCCACAAAAGCGCCCAAACCAATTCACCTTCTTTTGCAGCCAGGTAGGCCATCAACAGCGAGCAAGGCACGAACGCATAGAACAGCCGCCCCCTCGCCACCAACTGCTCCAGGCACAGGATGTCTGTGCGCTCGGCGATACGCCCCTCGCGCGGTGCTGTCGAAACGGGCGCGGGTATCTCAGGCAATGTGGATGCCATCACGCGAAGCCTGGTAGGCCGCCTCGGTCCGGTTGCGCACACCCAACGCCATGAAGACAGCCGTCAAATGGCTTTTCACGGTGGATTCAACGATGCCGAGTTCCCGCGCGATCAGCTTGTTGGGCAGGCCGCGAACCGCCGCACGATACACGTCAATCTGCCGCGCCGTGAGGCCAGCGAACCTCGCATCGGTTTTTGGCGC
>JANOVW010000399.1:0-7472 GCA_031417575.1 Rhodoferax sp.
GGGTCTGGCTGGCCGCGGGCTGAAGGCCCTTTTCGATCACCACGATTTTGCCGCCCTGCACGCCCACGGCCATGCCGGTTTGACCATTGGGCAGATTGGCATTAATGATTAAATAATCTAACATTATTATTAATTTTATTAAAAAAACGTAACTAATATATAATTATTTGTTATATTAAATATAGCTAGTTGTGCAATTATTATAACAACAATAATCCATATTCATCAAATCAATTATTTTGTACCAAATATTCTGTCACCTGCATCGCCCAAGCCCGGCAAAATGTAGCCGTGATCATTGAGCTGGCGGTCAATAGCGGCGGTATAAATGGGGACGTCGGGGTGGGCTTTTTGCAAGGCGCTGATACCTTCGGGGCACGTGAGCAGGCAGACGAACTTGATCGATTTGGGGCTGTGCTCTTTGAGCCGGTCTACCGCCGCGATGGCCGAATTGCCGGTGGCCAGCATCGGGTCTACCACGACGATGTCGCGCTCGTGCATGTCGTGCGGCATCTTGAAGTAGTACTCCACCGCCACCAGGGTTTTGGGGTCGCGGTACAGGCCCACGTGGCCCACGCGGGCACCAGGCACCACGTTGAGCATGCCTTCCAAAATGCCGTTGCCCGCCCGCAGAATCGACACAAACACCAGCTTTTTGCCGTCGATCATTTTGCTTTGCATGGTCTCGAGCGGGGTTTCAATTTCAACATCGTGCGTGGGCATGTCGCGCGTAACTTCATACGCCATGAGCGAGGCCAGCTCGTTGAGCAGGCGCCGAAAGGTGTTGGTCGAGGCATCTTTGCGCCGCATCAGCGTGAGCTTGTGCTGCACCAGCGGGTGGTCGACCAAGTGAACGTTGGAGGGAATGCTGAAGGTGTTGGTCATGCTGCGTCTTTCGATAAAGGGATGTTCAGGCTCAAAAAATCGTGCCGTCACTGACGATATTCAGGGGCGGCGCGCCGCCGCGCAGGCGTTGTGCCAGCACGCGCCCGGCCGCCCAGGTGCCCCCTTCGAGCACACAGGCCAATGGCATTTGTTCGGCGGTCAATTGAAGCTGGCTGCGAACCAACGGGGCGAGTTCATCCAGCAGTGCAACGGTCAAGGCGCGCCACTCGACGATGAATTCGTCACCCGCCTCGTGTTGCCGCAGGAGTTGCCCGGGGTCTTTCGGTTGCAGGACCCCGGCATCGAGCAGCAGGCCGCCGTTGCGGTATTCGGGCAGGCCAGTCAGGGCGTCCAGGCCAGTGACCGCGATGCCTGCCCATTCAAACGGTTCCAGCAGTGAGTAGGTCAGCCATTGGGAGAGTTTGTGGAAGGGCATCCAACCGGTGGTAACACCTTCGCCCTGCACGGCGCTGTGCCGCCAGCAATCGCCCAGCGGCACGGGATCCGAGCCATTCCCTGCATCGAGTGTGTTGTGCGCAGGCCAAATGCCGCTCAGGGTGTTGAGCAAAGCGGCCAACACGTCATGCGCTGCCACGCTGCTGGCCCCGGCAGGCAAGAGGTGGTCAAACAAGCGCCCGGGTCGACACTGCCCACCCGCGCCACCAAACACCTCGGGTTGTTGTTCAATCACTTCACCCAAGCGGCGCAGCAGTGCGGCACGCCCTTCCAGGCCGACCAGCGGGTTGTCTTTGGCGACCTGAAAAGCTTCGCCCAAAGCCTTGGCCGTAACGGCTTGCAAGCCAGCGGCATCGGCCTGGCAAGGCTGGGTGGGTTTGCTGGAGAACAGGCCCTTGGTGAAGGCGTTGAAGCTGGCCACGCCCAGGCCTTCAGAACGTGCATATTCCTGGCCCGAGCGGCTGTCGAGGTATCGCCATTCAGCCCCGGCACCGGCGTCCAGCAAAACGCTGACGATGGCCAGGTCGATCTGGGCGCGGGCGCGTTTGGCCAGCGAAACCTTGCCCAATTCTTCATTGAAGCGGCCCAGGCGATCAACAACACCCGCTTCAAAATGCCGCCAGCGGCTGTGGTACGGAATGTTCAGATCAGGGTAACGCTCACGGGTGGTTTCCACCACCCGCGCTGCACACGAGGCCAAGGCATCGTCTTGCACCGTGAAGTAGGCTGATTCGCCCGCGCGGGCCCGCACCAAGAGCGCCTGCGCACGGGCGCGGATGGCAGTGGTGGAGCGTAAAAGGGCCAATGAATCAGCCGCGGTGTTGTCGCTCATGCAGTGCTTTCATCGAGGCCTCGGCCTTTGGCGATTTTTAATTCGGCGGCATCGGGCACTGCGCCGGGGGTGAAATAACCGGCCGCCATTTTGGCGTCCATCTCGACGCGGGCGTCTTCGGGGATTAGCCCGTCGGGGATGTTGACGCGCTGCACCACCTCGATACCGGCGCGGGTGATGGCGTCGTACTTCATGTTGCTCATTGACACCAGGCGGTGTATTTTGCGGATACCCAGCCAGTTCAGCACGTCGGGCATCAGTTCCTGAAAACGCATGTCTTGAACGCCGGCTACACATTCGGTGCGGTTGAAGTACTGATCAGCCGTGTCGCCACCGGGCTGGCGTTTGCGCGCGTTGTAAACCAGGAACTTGGTGACTTCGCCCAGGGCCCGGCCTTCCTTGCGGAAATAACTCACCAGGCCCACACCACCGCGTTGCGCGCCTTCTATGCACTCTTCAATGGCGTGGGTAAGGTAAGGGCGGCAGGTGCAGATATCCGAGCCAAACACGTCTGAGCCGTTGCATTCGTCATGCACGCGCGCGGTGAGTTCGATTTCGGGGTTAGCCAAATCTGCCGGGTTGCCAAAGATGTAGGCGGTCAGGCCCCCAATTGGTGGCAAAAACACCTCCAGGTCGCTGCGGGTGACCAACTCGGGGTACATGCCGCCGGTTTCTTCAAACAACACGCGGCGCAGGTCGGCCTCGGAGCAATTGAATCGTTTGGCTACTTCAGGCAAGTACCAGACCGGTTCGACCGCGACTTTGGTCACCATGGCTGCGCCGCCGCTGGTCAAAAATTTGCCGTCGGCTTTCAGGCGGCCCGATTGCAGGGCTTCGATCACCTCGGGCAAGATGACATGGGCCTGGGTAACGGCGATGGTGGGGCGAATGTCGTACCCGGCAGCGAGTTCATCCTGAAACACCTCGGCGATGGTGGCGCCCCACGGGTCCATGGCAACGATGCGACCGGGTTCGCTCCATTGGGGGTAGGGGCCAATGCGCACGGTGGGTGAGGTGTTGGTGAGGTCGGCCTTGTGGTCTTTCGAGAGCCCACCCGAGGCCACCGCCAAGGCCCGATAGATGCTGTACGAGCCGCTGTGGGTGCCAATCACGTTGCGGTGGCTGCGCCGGGTGGTGGTGCCGACCACCGGGCCGCGCAGTTCGGCGCTGGCGGCCGCCCACTGGATGGGCAGGGCACCAAACCCGCCCGCGTGGGAGGTCAGGCGGATGTGCTTCTGGGCCGGTTTGGAGTCGGTGGTGTCGCTGTCATTCATGGGTTTGCCTCAACGTCGTTTGCCAAAAATACCGCCCAGCACACCGCGGATGATTTCGCGGCCCACGGCCGAGCCGATGGTGCGCACGGCAGAACGCGCCATGTTGGTGGCCAAGCCCTCGTGGCGCCCACCGCGCGGGCCGGTGCTGCCAAACAACACATCTGACAGTCCACCCATCATGCCGCCACCCTCTTCCTTGGGGGCAGCGCCACCGCCAATGGGTGTGCCCATCGACGTGCCCAAGCCACCTGGCTTGTTGGGCATTTCGTCGGGACCCATGGCGGCGGTTTCGGCGCGGCCTTTGAGTTTTTCGAAGGCCGAATGGCGGTCTTCGGTTTTTTCATAGACGCCCGCAACCAGCGATTCTTGTATCAGTGTTTGGCGCTGCTCGGGCTTGATCGGGCCGATCTGGCTGCCCGGCGGCAACACGTAAACCCGTTCGGTTTCGGTCGGTCGGCCTTTGCTGTCGAGCAGGCTGATCAGCGCTTCACCGACAGCCAGTTCGGTGATGGCGGTTTCAATATTGAGCCCGGCTTTTTGGCGCATGGTTGTGGCGGTGGCCTTGACGGCTTTTTGGTCGCGTGGCGTGTAAGCGCGCAAGGCATGTTGCACCCGGTTGCCCAGCTGCGCCAGCACCGAATCAGGGATATCCAGCGGGTTCTGCGTGACAAAAAACACGCCAACGCCTTTTGAGCGAACCAGGCGCACCACCAGTTCGATGCGTTCAATCAACACTTTGGGTGCGTCGTTGAACAAAAGATGCGCCTCGTCGAAAAAGAAAACCAGTTTGGGTTTGTCCAGATCACCCACTTCCGGCAATTGTTCAAAAAGCTCCGACAGCATCCACAGCAAAAAGGTGGCGTAAAGACGTGGTGCGTTCATCAGTTTGTCGGCGCACAGGATGTTGACAACACCTTTGCCCTGCATGGTCTGCATGAAATCGTTGATGTTGAGCATCGGTTCGCCAAAAAACTTTTCGCCCCCTTGCGTTCCAATTTGCAGCAGGCCGCGCTGGATCGCCCCCACACTGGCGGCGCTAACGTTGCCATAGGTGGTGGTGAAATCACGCGCGTTGTCGCCCACATACTGGCACATGGCGCGCAGGTCTTTCATGTCGAGCAGCAAGAGGCCGTTGTCGTCGGCGATCTTGAAAATCAGGTTCAGCACACCGGCCTGGGTTTCATTCAAATCCAGCATGCGTGCCAGCAGCAGCGGGCCCATGTCGCTCACGGTGGCCCGCACCGGGTGGCCCTGCTCGCCAAACACGTCCCACAACGTGGCGGGGAAGGCGGCTGATTCCGGCGTCTCGAGTCCGCGCTCCTTGATGATGCCCGCCAGTTTGTCGCCAATTTTGCCGGCCTGCGAGATGCCCGACAAATCACCCTTCACGTCGGCCATGAAGACCGGCACGCCACAGCGCGAAAACCCCTCGGCCAAGGTTTGCAGCGTGATGGTTTTGCCGGTTCCGGTGGCACCGGTGATCAGCCCGTGCCGGTTGGCTTTGTCCAGCAACAGCCTGCATTGGGTAGGGCTGGGGCCTGCGCCGTGCTGGCCAATCAGGATGCCGTCGTTGAATCCGTCGGTGGAAGATGCCATTTCAAGCCTCAAAAGTACAATCAGACCAATAGCGTAACGATTTTTTGGGGGACTCCGCGTGGCAGGACACAGTAAATGGGCCAATATTCAGCACAGAAAAGGCCGCCAGGACGAAAAACGGGGCAAGATTTGGACGCGAATCGTTCGTGAGATCACGGTAGCGGCGCGTGCAGGTGGGGGCGACCCGGCCATGAACCCGCGCCTGCGACTGGCGATTGACAAAGCCAAAGCCGCCAACATGCCCGCCGACCGGGTGAAGTACAACGTCGACAAAGCCACTGGCAACGCCGAGGGCGTGGTTTACGAAGAGATTCGGTACGAAGGTTATGGCTTTGGCGGCGCGGCCATCATGCTGGACACCATGACCGACAACCGGGTGCGCACGGTGGCCGAAGTGCGCCATGCCTTCAGCAAGAATGGCGGCAACATGGGAACAGAGGGTTCCGTGTCGTTTCAGTTCAAGCATTGCGGCCAGCTGATTTTTGCGCCGGGTACCCCGGAAGACGCATTGATGGAAGCGGCGCTGGAGGCTGGTGCTGAAGATGTCATCACCGGAGACGATGGCGCGATTGAGGTGCTGACGGCCTACCCGGACTACGAAGCAGTGAAAGACGCGCTGGAGAGAGCCGGCTTCAAACCGGCGTTGGCCGATGTCACCATGCGGGCCGACAACACGATTGAGTTGACAGCTGACGATGCCGCGAGAATGCAAAAACTGCTGGATGTCATCGAAGATCTGGATGACGTTCAAAACGTTTATCACAATGCCGCGCTGTGACTGCGCTGTGGCGTTGACTTAAATCAAAACAATCAGGGGCGTCCGGCAGGATGATTCAGGGAATGGACAGCAGACTATGAACGTATTGGTAGTAGGCGGTGGTGGCCGCGAGCACGCTTTGGCCTGGAAGATAGCCCAGTCGCCCAAAGTGCAGACTGTATTTGTAGCGCCCGGTAACGGTGGCACGGCGCTCGATCACCGTTTGCAGAACGTGCAGATCACCGATGGCAAAGCCTTGCGCGAATGGGCTAGTGCCAAAAAAATCGGGCTCACCGTCGTCGGACCCGAAGGCCCGTTGGCAGATGGCTTGGTGGATGAATTCCGCAGCCATGGCTTACGCGTCTTCGGCCCGACGAAATCCGCCGCGCGGTTGGAGAGTTCCAAGGCATTTTCCAAAGCTTTCATGAAGCGCCACGGCATTCCCACCGCAACATTTGAGACTTTTTCTGATGCGGCGGCGGCGCATGCCTATCTGGATATGGTGGGTGCACCCATCGTTGTGAAAGCCGACGGCCTGGCGGCAGGCAAAGGTGTCGTGGTGGCCATGACGTTGGCCGAAGCCCACGCAGCGGTTGACTTCATGCTCGACGGCAACGGCTTGGCGGTGGTCAATAGCCCAGGTTTGGATGGGAAAGCAACCGCCCGCGTGGTGATTGAGGAGTTCCTGCAAGGCGAAGAGGCCAGTTTTATCGTCATGGTCGATGGCAAAAATGTGTTGCCTTTGGCCACCAGCCAAGACCACAAACGCTTGCAAGATGGCGACAACGGCCCCAACACGGGGGGTATGGGTGCCTATTCACCCGCGCCTGTGGTGACACCCGCCGTTCATGCGCGTGCCATGCGGGAAGTGATTTTGCCCACCATCCGGGGCATGGAGCAAGACGGCATTCCCTTCACGGGCTTTTTGTACGCTGGCCTGATGATTGACAAAGAGGGCCATTGCAAAACCCTGGAATTCAATTGCCGCATGGGTGACCCGGAAACCCAGCCGATCATGATGCGCCTCAAGACCGATCTGGTCGACGTGCTGATGGCGGCTACCGAGCCCGGGCCCCACGGCCAACTGGACAAAATTGAATTGCAATGGGATCGCCGGGTTGCCTTGGGCGTGGTGATGGCGGCCCAGGGCTACCCCACCGCACCGCGCAAGGGTGACGTGGTCAAGGGTCTGCCCAAAGATACCGATGACGCGGTGGTTTTCCATGCGGGCACCCAGGCCAAAGAGCGCACCACCGTTACCAGCGGCGGGCGGGTGTTGTGTGTCACGGTGCTGGGCGAATCGGTCAAAGCGGCGCAGCAGCGCGCCTACGAACTGGCCGACCGGATTCAATTTGATGGTGCGCAGTTTCGCCGTGACATCGGCTGGCGCGCTCTCAAACGTTAGGCTTGTTAAATAAAGCCGCCTTGAAGGAAAGCCGGGATGATCAAAACTGATATCAGCGCTTATTTGCAGACATTGCAGGCCCGTATCACCGACGCGGTGACTGGCCTGGATGGAAAGGCGTTTTTGGCCGATGATTGGCGCAAGCCCCCGGGTGAGCCCCTGCAAGGCCATGGCCGCAGTTGTATTTTGGAGGGCGGCGCTGTTTTTGAGCGGGCGGGTGTGGGTTTTTCGAATGTGACAGGCCCCAAATTGCCGCCTTCGGCAACC
>JANOVW010000400.1:0-2233 GCA_031417575.1 Rhodoferax sp.
GGCACCACCGGCTACGAAGAAGCGGCGGCTCAGGGCATGCTGGCCGGGATTAACGCCGCCCTACACGCCAGAGGGCAACCGGGTTGGAGCCCAGGCCGGGAGGAAGCCTATATTGGCGTATTGGTCGATGATCTCGTCACCCGAGGGGTGCTTGAGCCCTATCGCATGTTTACCAGCCGGGCAGAATACCGCCTGCAATTGCGTGAAGACAACGCCGACGTTCGCCTGACCGAAATCGGTAGAACGCTGGGGCTAGTTGACGACACACGCTGGCGTGCCTATTGCGAAAAACGCGAACAAGTCGAGCGCGAAACCGCACGCCTGAAGGCGACCTGGGCGCATCCGCGCAAAGTGCCGGATCACGACGCGCTACGGGTGTTGGGTCAGGCCATGGAGCGCGAATATTCATTGTTTGATTTACTGCGGCGGCCCAACATTTCGCATGCCGGGCTGATGACACTCGGCGTCGGCGAAACGCCAACGTTGCCTGCTGCTGTCACGGAACAGGTAGAAATCGCCGCAAAATACCAAGGCTATATCGAGCGGCAAAAGGGCGAAATCGAACAGGCGCGCGCCAGCGAAATTGCCAAGTTACCCGGCGATATCGATTACCTTCATGTGTATGGGCTGTCCAAAGAGGTCCAGCTCAAACTCAACCAGCATAAGCCCGAAACACTGGGTCAGGCCTCACGCATCCAGGGTGTCACACCGGCAGCAATTTCGCTGTTGATGGTGCACCTCAAGCGCGGCTTTGCTGCCGCAAAAATCAGCGCCCAACAGCAATCCGCCTGACTGCCGGACCAGGAAACCAACGATGAGCAAAACAGCATTGCACCCGAGCACGACATTGCGTGAGCTACTCAACGACGGACTGTCGTCGATGCAACTTAAACTGGATGAGTCAGTCTGTGTTGACCTGCTTGCCTATGTTGCACTGTTGGACAAGTGGAACAAGGTGTACAACTTGACCGCCGTTCGAGAGCCCGAACGCATGATCGGCGTACACATTCTCGACAGTCTTTCCGTACTTCCTCACGTACAGCACGCAAACACACTTGTCGATGTGGGCAGTGGTGGCGGGCTGCCGGGCATCCCCTTAGCGATATGCCTTGCAAAAACCGCACCGCAAACCAAAATCACGCTGCACGACACCGTCGCCAAGAAGACCACATTTCTGCGCCATGTTGTGGGTGAACTAGGGCTCGCCAATGTTGATGTCGTCACCGGCCGCGTGGAAAAATTTCACCCGGCAGTACCGTTTGATATTGTCATCTCGCGCGCATTCGCAGAGCTGAAGGATTTTGTTGATGGCGCAGGTCACTTGTGTGCGCCAAATGGCACGTTGCTGGCCATGAAAGGCGTGCACCCCTTCGATGAAATAGCCCGACTGGGTGTGGGCTTCCGCGTAACCAGCGTTTTGGCTCTTCTCGTGCCGCAAATCGATAGCCAGCGGCATCTCGTGTTTATCCAAAAAGCCGCAGTTGGAAAATAGGAATTCAATGAAAGTATTTGCGGTAGCAAATCAAAAAGGCGGGGTCGGCAAGACTTCCGTCGCGGTAAACCTTTCTGCAACGCTCGCCCATTACGGCCAGACGGTACTGCTCATCGATCTCGATCCGCAAGGCAATGCCACCACCGGAAGCGGTATCGATAAAAACAAAATTGATAAAAACGTTTACGGTGTGTTGCTCAATGAATACACCATTTCACTCGCACGTGTAAAAACCGCCAGCCATTTTGACGTCCTACCCGCCAACCGCGAACTGGCGGGCGCGGAAATCGAATTGATAAACGTCGAGGAGCGTGAATTCAGATTGAAAGCAGCACTTGCCTGTGTTGTGGAAGATTACAATTTTGTGGTGATCGACTGCCCACCGGCGTTGAATATGTTGACCGTCAACGCCCTGACTGCGGCCAACGCCGTGATTATCCCCATGCAGTGCGAATACTATGCCCTCGAAGGCTTGAGCGACCTGGTGGGAACACTCAGAAAAGTAAAGGCGAACCTGAATCCCCACATCGAAATCGAAGCCTTGGTGAGGACCATGTACGACCCACGTTCCGCGCTCACCACGCAGGTGTCAGATGAAATAAAAACGCATTTCGGAGACAAGGTTTTTGATACCGTCATCCCGCGCAATATCCGCATTGCCGAAGCCCCCTCCTACGGAAAGCCCGTAATTCATTACGACCCTACCTCCAAGGGCGCCATGGCGCACTTTGCGTTTGCCAG
>JANOVW010000401.1:0-2607 GCA_031417575.1 Rhodoferax sp.
CATTGACCTGATTCAACGCAAACTGTCCCAGCCCACGCAATCCCGTTCCAAGGCCTTCGCGTCAGCGCCCACGTCAGTTGGGAATGGACCATCACGCCAGCGCGCGGGGCGGGCGTTTGCCGTGGGTGTGTGCGCCCTGGCAGTTTTGGCCTTTGCCCAGCCAGCCAGTGCACAAACCGTATTCCGTATCGTCGGCCCTGATGGGCGCGTCACCTTTTCAGACAAACCACCCGTCACCGCTGAGCAAAACGTGACGGCGACCGGGCGCGGTGGCCGACCCGTTGAAGTGGTCAATACCAGCCTGCCATTTGAGCTGCGCCAAGTAACGACCCGCTACCCCGTTACCTTGTATTCATCCGCCGGTTGCGGTCCGTGCAGCAGCGGGCGTGCCCTGCTTGCGAGCCGTGGCATTCCCTTTACCGAGCGTACGATTACCACTGCAGAAGATGGCGATGCCTTGGCCCGCCTCAGCGGTGAAAACTCCCTGCCCTTCCTGACCATTGGCGGGCAGAAGATCAAGGGTTTTTCAGACGCTGAATGGACCCAGTTTCTGGATGCGGCCGGTTACCCCGGAACGTCAAAATTGCCCGCGAACTTCCGCAACCCGCCAGCCAGCCCGCTGGTAGCCGTGCAACGCCCCGAGCCTGCTGCTGCGCCAGCGGCCACTGCTGCGGCCAGTGGCGATACGGCACCCAGCGTGCCCGCACCTGCGACGCCGGTGAACAACGCCTCCAACCCGGCAGGTATCCGGTTCTGATGCCGCTTTAAAACCGCAAGGTTTGTACACCCTGCGGTGTGCCCAGCAGGCAAATTTGCGCCCGCTGGTGGGCAAAAACACCCACCGTCACCACACCTGGCCATTGGCTGACTTCGCTCTCGAAGGCCAGCGGCTGGGCAATCTGCAAACCTGCGACATCCAGAATGTGCTGGCCGTTGTCAGTGACAAGCGCCTGCCCGTCTTTCATTCGCACGGTAGCAACACCGCCTTTTTGGGCGAATTGCCGGGCGATACGCGCGCTCGCCATGGGGATGACTTCAACCGGCAGCGGAAAACGCCCCAATACGGCCACTTGCTTTGAGGCATCGGCAATACACACAAACTGGCGAGATTGGGCCGCCACAATTTTTTCACGCGTCAGGGCCGCGCCACCCCCTTTGACCATGTTGCCAGTGCCGTCTATTTCATCTGCGCCATCGATGTAAACCGCCAGTTCGCCCACGGCATTGCAATCAAACACTTCAATGCCCAAAGCTTTGAGGCGTACGGTACTGGCCTGAGAGCTTGAAACCGCACCCCGGATTTCCGCCTTAATGGTGCCCAAAGCATCAATGAATTTGTTGACGGTTGAGCCGGTACCCACCCCCACAATCTCGCCCCGCACCACATACTGCAGAGCCGCTTGGCCAACCTGGATTTTCATTTCATCTTGCGTCACGACGGGGTTCCTTCATTTGCGACAATCATCGCCTGTTTGCAGTATTTCGAAATTATCCAATGTCATTGTTGCCCTACGCCCTCGCTCGCCCCTTTTTATTCGGACTTGATCCAGAAGTGGCCCATGAAATCACCTTGCACGGGCTGGCTGCGGTTCAGGGCACGCCGCTGGAATGGGCCTACTGCAACAGCCGCGTGGACGACCCGATCCAGCTGGCCGGGCTCACATTTCCCAACCGGGTGGGGCTGGCCGCAGGGCTGGACAAAAACGCCCGTTGCATCGATGGCCTGGCCGCGATGGGTTTTGGTTTTATTGAGGTGGGCACCGTGACGCCGCTGGCGCAGCCGGGTAACCCCAAGCCGCGCATGTTCCGCCTGCCCAAGGCGCAGGCCCTGATCAACCGGCTGGGGTTCAACAATGACGGATTGGCGGCCTTCGTCGCCAATGTGCAGCGGGCGAGCGTGCGGCGCCAGGCGGCAGGTGCCATACCGCGCCTTGCGCCCTTAATTTTGGGCCTGAACATCGGCAAGAACGCAGCCACCCCAATTGAAAAAGCCGTTGATGATTACCTGATTTGCCTGGATGGCGTGTACCCGCATGCCGACTACGTCACCGTCAACATCAGCAGCCCCAACACCCAAAACCTGCGCAGCCTGCAAAGTGACGATGCGTTGGACGCTTTGTTGTCGGCCATTGCCCGCCGCCGCAGCAAACTGGCCAAAACACACGGCAAACGCACGCCCATTTTCGTGAAAATTGCGCCTGATCTGGACGAAACCCAAGTGCAGCTGATTGCCGCAACCCTGGAACGCCATGAGATGGATGGCGTGGTTGCCACCAACACCACCTTGGCCCGTGATGCCGTCAAAGGCCTGGCCCATGCCGATGAAGCAGGCGGGCTCAGCGGCGCGCCCGTGCGGCAAGCCAGCAACCGTGTGATTGCCCAATTGCGCAGTGAATTGGGCAAGGCTTTCCCGATCATCGGCGTGGGCGGCATCATGTCTGCTGCAGACGCTGTTGCCAAGATCAAAGCCGGTGCCGACGTGGTGCAAATTTACACCGGCCTGATATACCAGGGACCGGATCTTGTGAGCCAGTGCGCCAAAGCCGTTGAAAGCCTTTCGCGCGAGGCAACTTCGCGTTAACCATGTAACCCACCGCAGGTTGCTGG
>JANOVW010000402.1:0-14422 GCA_031417575.1 Rhodoferax sp.
GTTCGCTCACGCGCTGGCGGCCGGGCGCTGGCAACAGCCGCACCGCCCTGAACACTTTGTTGAATGGGTGCCACTGCAGCAACATGCGCTGCCGGCGCACGTGTGGCTGCCTCTTTGGAAACCACAATCGCCGCTTTCGCAACGGGTTGGGATTGCGCAAACGCTTGCGCTGGCACGGCAACCACTGCATTTGGGACGCCCTGGTTGGCATACACAACTTGGGTCACATTGGTTGTTTTGTTGATTACCGTTGTATTGTTGACAACCGTCGTGTTATTGATCACCGTGTTGTTGTTGTAGACCTGGGTGATGGCGGCAGGCGCAATCACCGCATTGCTGCGGTTGATGTTGTCGAAATACCCCCGACTCACCGGGTAAGACGGTTGATAGACCTCGCGCGGTGCCAAGGGAAACCAACCCACGGCAGGTGCGGCCGGGCCGCCAACCGTCACCGACACCTGAAAGTTCTGGCCCCCTACAAATGCCACCAGCGCTGGCGCATATACGGCCCGCTCGCGCTTGGGGCCGGGAACCCAGCCCCATGAGCCGCCAAGCCTGGCCCAGCGCCCGTAGTGCGACACCGCATAACCCCATGGCGCATCGTCAACCCAAGTCCAGCCCCAGGGGTCAACCCAGCTCCAGTGGCCATTGCGGTAAGGTGTCCAGTCAGCGGCTACCTGCGTCGGAATCCAGACATTGCCATAGGTAGGGTCAGAACGCCAGACGCCGCTCGCGTCGAGATCTTCATAACCCACTACATTGGACGACAAATAGCGCGCTGATTTCGAATTGTCAAAACGGCGGTCACGCTCGCGGGCCCAGCGATCCAAAGCATCATCGCGCTGCGCCAGAATGGTCTCATAGTCTGACAGGCCGGTTCCATAAAAGCGGTAGGTTTTGCGCTGGGTCATTGCATAAGAGGCGCCCTCACCATACACCTGGCCCTCTCCGCTTTGCACCGTGACAGCCGTTGCGTCATTGTCGAGATCAACCTCTATGCGGTACTCACCCGGTTTGCGGACGGTAAACGCAAGATTGGGCGTGTTCACTTCAATGGCCTGGTTGTTCACCATGCTGCGTACCCGAACTTTTAAGGTGCCCTGCGAAAGCTGCACCTGGGCAATTCGGTCATTGAGGTTAAGCAGCGTCACACTGGTTGCCGGGCCCAGGCGCATCACCGCGCCGCCGATCTGCAGCTCGGCCCGCGCGTTGGCGGCTGTCCAGAGGCGGTCGCCATTGGTCAGTGGCCGGTTGACGGCGGCCTCCAGCCAATCCGGCGCACCAGCGGGTGAAAAGCTGACCGAACCGGTCGTATACCCCAACCGAGCAACCCGTGTGGGTGGATCAGCTTGGACCCAACCGCTGGCAGTTAACAAGGCGAGTGTTATGCCCAAGGCCCCAGCCTTGCTTCGCAGAGTTTGTATATTCACGTGAGCTCCTTATAGATGTGCGTGCGCTGGATTCAATAACCCAGCTGGAATGCGGAATTTGTCCACCCACCATGCCGCACATAGTGGGCCCAGATTTGCCGATTGACCGTGCGTTAGCGCACAAAAGACCGAGAACGAACGGATGTTGGATGAATGAGGCTGAAACGGGCTGTTGTCTGACAGGGTTTAGTGCCGGGAGATTCCAAAATCCGGCAGCAGCATTTCAGCAGCATTGAAAGACCAAGAGGACAAAAATGGCGCTTACTGGCGATCTTGATGACCCGTCCACCAAGGCAGTTGAGGATGTTTTGCAGGCACTGGACAGCCATGCAGAAAACGGCCTGACGGCTCCGGAGGCTGCGCGTCGGCTGCTTGAGAACGGGCCCAATGAACTTCGCTCCGCACCGGGAATACCCGCCTGGCGGCGCGTGTTGTCGCAATTTCAGGATCCCCTGATTTACCTCTTGTTGCTTGCCATTGCCATTGCGCTTCTGGCCTGGGGTGTGGAAGGCTGGGTGGGATGGCCGGTGGATGCGTTGGTCATTACCTTGGTTGTTGTCCTGAACGGTGCTCTGGGCTATCTGGAAGAAGCCAAAGCACGGGATGCGGTGGCCGCCTTGGCACGCATGGTTGAAGCGACGTCGACCGTGGTGCGCGATGGCCTTCGCGTCCGCGTACCCAGCACGGATTTGGTGCGGGGCGACGTGCTGGTGCTCGAGGAAGGAGATGCTGTTGGTGCCGATTCCCGCCTTGTCCAGGCCACTTCATTGCGGGTGCAGGAAGCATCCCTCACCGGGGAAAGTGAAGCCGTACTCAAAGATGCCGCCATCTTGCCGGCAGGCGCCGCCTTGGGAGACCGCCTCAACATGGTCTTCAAAGGTACTGCTGTCTCCCAGGGCGCTGGGCGTGCGGTGGTTACCGCGACCGGCAGGAACACACAGATGGGTGCCATCGCCGACATGTTGGAGGCTACCGTCGAAGAGCCAACGCCACTTGAAAAAGAGGTTGGGCGCATCGGGCGCATGCTTGGCGTGGCGGTGATCCTCATAGCCACGGTGGTTGTAGGCACGATTCTGATGATTTCCGAGATTCGCAGTGTTGGCGATGTGGTCAACGTGTTGCTGCTGGGTGTTGCGTTGGCAGTGGCAGCGGTACCCGAGGGCTTACCTGCAATTTTGTCTGTGGTGCTGGCTTTGGGTGTGCGGCGCATGGCCAAACGCAAGGCCATTGTCAAGAAGTTGTCGTCAGTTGAAACCTTGGGCTCGGCATCGGTCATCTGTTCTGATAAGACCGGCACACTGACCCGCGCAGAAATGATGATTGAGCAGGCCACGACGGCCTCAGGCAGCACACACATCACTGGAGCGGGTTATGTGCCAGAGGGCCAGGTCTTGGTTGATGGCACACCCATTGCCCCGGGGGCACTGTTCGAGGAACAGACGCTCCTTTTCGCGGGCGGCTGTCTGGCCGGTAACGCCAGTTTGCTTCAGATTGCCGGTGGCAAGTGGGAGATCCATGGCGATCCAACAGAAGCGGCGTTTCTGGTGGCAGAACGAAAGCTGGGTGATCCATCGGCCCGCGAGCAGCGGTTCAAGCGCATTGGCGAAATCCCTTTCACATCGGTGCGCAAAATGATGTCCACCCTCGAGGTCGACAATGCTCAAGGCGGCAAATCAGTCATCTTCACCAAAGGTGCCCCGGACGTCCTGTTGGGACGATGCACCCATTTGTGGCAGGGAAAGGAAATTATCCCGCTCGAGGAAGCACAACGGGCGCAGATTCTGGCAGGTGTCGATGCGTTTTCAGACGCCGCACTGCGTACCTTGGCAGTGGCCTGGCGCACACTGGCACCTGGCGAGGAGAATCAGGCCACTGAGGCACTGGAGCGCGACCTTGTGTTCATCGGGACCGTCGGCATGATGGATCCGCCCCGAGAAGAAGCTGCGGTGGCCATCAAGCAAGCACTCGGCGCCGGCATCCGGGTCATCATGATCACCGGGGACCATCCACGCACTGCGGCGCGCATCGCCGCAGATCTCGGGATCGCTGACACCGGTACCAATGTGTTGACGGGGCCCGCTATCGATGCGCTGGATGACGTGGCTTTCAAGGCTGCCGTACTCGAGGTTTCGGTTTATGCCAGAGTCTCACCCGCGCACAAGCTGCGTATTGTGGATGCCTTGCAATCGCAGGGCCACGTCGTTGCCATGACAGGTGACGGTGTCAACGACGCGCCAGCACTCAAATCAGCCGACATTGGTATTGCCATGGGTGTAACCGGCACGGAGGTGACGAAAGAGGCGGCCAAAGTCATTTTGGCAGACGACAATTTCGCCACGCTGGTGGAGGCCGTGCGTGAGGGCCGCAGCATTTTCGACAATATCCGCAAATTTCTGCGCTACCTGCTGTCCTCCAACATGGGTGAAGTGCTGACGGTATTTTTGGGCGTGGTCGGTGCCAGCGTCATTGGGCTGGGAACGCCTGGTGGAGAAGTGGTGCTGCCGCTGCTTGCCACACAAATCCTGTGGCTCAATCTGATCACCGATTCATGGCCCGCCCTGGCCATGGGCGTTGACCCACCTGCGGGTGATGTCATGACGCGCAAGCCCCGCCACATCAATGAGCGGGTGATTGATGCCCGCATGTGGTTGGGCGTGTTCGAGATCGGCGCGGTGATCGCCGTGATCAGTCTGCTGACCATCGACATGTACCTGCCGGGCGGTCTGATTGAAGGCACAAACGACCTCACCACGGCGCGCACCGCTGGTTTCACGGTGCTGGTATTTGCCCACTTGTTTCAGTGCTTCAATGCGCGGTCTGACACCAGCAGTGCGTTCGCACAGCTGTTCGACAACCCCTGGTTATGGGGTGCGGTCGCACTGTCGGCGCTGTTGCAGGTGGCGGTTGTCAATGTTGATTTTCTGAACGTCGCTTTTGGCACGTCACCGCTGACGCTGAATCAGTGGTTGCAATGCGCTGTGATCGCCAGCGTGGTGCTGGCCTATAGCGAGTTGCGCAAATTGGCAACCAGGCTATGGCGGAAGAAATAATCCGTCACGCCCGGTTGGCCCCGCATTACAAGCGCCCGGAATAACCTTGCGCCAATGCATTTTTGGCTTTATGAATACTTGCGGCGGGATACCAAAATGCCTGCCAAGCCCAAGCCCAACAATGCCAAGCTACCGGGTTCAGGAACCACATTCAGCGGGGCCACCCTGTCGTCCCATGAGGCCGCCCAACCTGAATCGGTGGTGATTATTCCGGAGAAGTTGACATCAAGATTGAAATTTTCGCCTTGCGAAAGCTGTGTTCCGACTGGCGCGGTGAATAGAACCTGTTGAAAGAGCCCACTGGCGGCGTCCATCAGGTTATAGGTGGTATTCCACGAATACCAGCTGGCGGAATCAGCGGTCGGCTTGACGACAAAACCGTTGACAAGGCCCGAAGCCACTGGCGTCAGGAGGATTCCTTTGAAGCCCGAACCTTGCTGACTTTTGTTGACAGTGATCTGAAAGGAATTGGCGAAGCTGCCCAAACCATTGCTGACGCCAAGGCTGTTAAAGGGCTGTGGGCTCTCAACAATATCTGCCATGGTGAAGCTGCTGTTGATTACAGCGGGCCCATTGCTGGTAATCCAGGTGTTGCCCAATGGGTCGGCACCGGTTTCCACACCAGTGGTCGTGAGGTTGCTGTTGGAGAAGCTGACCTGAACTGCATGTGCCGGCAACGCCAGCAATGCAGCCACGGCGGCAGCCAGGGCAAGAGATTTTTTATTCAACAGGAATTTCATATAGAGCTTTCGAAATGTGAACCGACAAAAGTTGCCAAGTGCACTCGACTGAAAATTTCAGTTTTCCCTCACATGGCAGGCGTACATTGATGCATGGGCGGGTGTCGCCTAGGCCGCAATGTGACCCGATGGTTGCAAGAATCATTTGAAAGGTCTGTGCGATACCGAACGCCATGTGTCGTTCATTTGGCTTATTGGCGCGGTACCCGCCTTGTCTGCGTCGAATCTTTAGCACCAATGTTCGCCAACGCACAGAGAAGAAATTTCATGGCACCTAAGCTCGGGTTGCGCTGAATGCGATACCGCCGTGAAGGTTGGCGAGTCGCACTTAGCTTGAATGCCTTTTCCAATCAACATTTATTAAGGAATCATCATGAAATTACTGGCAACTATGGCAATCGCCACCGCACTGACTCTCTCTGCCTGCGAAAAACCCGCGGTGGTGGTGGTACCGACGACTCCCGTGGCTGTGCCCGGGCCTGCGGGCCCCACTGGCGCAACGGGTGAAACCGGAAACACTGGAAACACTGGCAGCACCGGAAACACTGGCAACACCGGCGCCACTGGAAGCACCGGCGCCACGGGCAACCAGGGGAATGACGGGAACACCGGCGCAACCGGAAAAACCGGGTCAGGCACGACCGTGGTGGTGATACCGGCTGCACCGGCGTCTGCCCCGAGAAACTGAGTCCAAAGACATCACAAATCGCAAAGGAGAATCCCATGGGCCTGAGTACTATCTTGCTGATTGTTCTGGTTTTAATGTTGGTCGGCTCATTTCCGACCTGGTCCCATAGCAGCAGTTGGGGTTACGGCCCTAGCGGCGGCTTGGGGTTGATCATCCTGGTCGTTGTCGTCTTGTTGGTTATGGGGCGGATCTAACACGGGCGTGACTCCCGTTTTCCGGGCGCCAGAGACATGTTTTCGCCACGGCTTCACCGGCTCCTGGCGATCGGAATTTCCTGCATTCTCGGAAGCAGCTGCCAGCCAGCGCCAGATTTCACGTCCGCGAAGTCTGGCGCTGGACCCGTCCAAATTGAAAGCGCGGGTGGCGCGCTTTCGGCCAAACGCAGCAAGGAGATCCTGGATCAACTGAGTGCGGGTGGACAGCCCACCAATATTTTTGACCGTCACCTGGCGCTGGAAGAAGCCATAGTTGGCAGCCCGCTCACCATCGGCAACAAAGTTCTGCTGTTGCAGGATGGGCCGGCCACCTACCGGGCCATGTTTGCCGCCATACTGGCAGCCCAAGATCACATCAATCTGGAAACCTACATTCTGGACGATGATGAAGTGGGCCAGCGTTTTGCGCAAGCACTGACTGACAAACAGCGCCAAGGTGTGCGCGTCAACCTGATTCGCGACAGCGTCGGCACGTTGCGCACACCACCAGAATTCTTCCAGCGTCTGGCCGACAGCGGCATCACGGTGCTTGAATTCAATCCGGTCAATCCGCTGGCGGCCCGCAAGAACTGGGCCCTGAATCAGCGCGACCACCGCAAACTGCTGATCGTTGACGGAACTATCGCCTTTTTGGGTGGCATCAACATCAGCAGTGTTTATTCAGGCGGCTCGTTCAGTCAAAGCCCAAAAAAAAGCCCAGACGCCAACCTCGCCTGGCGAGACACTGATCTACAGCTACAAGGGCCGGTAGTGGCCGAATTTCAAAAACTTTTTGTTGAAACCTGGGAAAAACAGAAAGGCCCTCCGTTGGAGAAGCGCGGCTTTTTCCCGCCACTCAAGAACGCAGGGAATCATGTTGTGCGCGCGATTGGCAGTTCGCCCAGCGATCCTTTCAGCTTGATTTACGCCACCCTGCTGTCGGCGATCAACAGTGCTGAAACCAGCGTGCACCTAACCAACGCGTACTTCGCGCCCGACCCGCAGTTGTTGGCAGTGCTTGAAGCGGCTGCCGGCCGCGGTGTGGATGTGAAATTGATTTTGCCAAGCCAGACAGACTCTTGGCTGGTGTTCCACGCCGGACGGGGGTATTACGAACAATTGTTGCGTGCTGGCGTGAAGATTTATGAACGTCGGGGCGTCATCCTGCATTCAAAAACCGCGTTGGTGGACGGCGTGTGGGCCACGGTGGGCTCCACCAACCTGGACTGGCGCAGCTTTCTGCACAATGAAGAACTCAATGCCGTGGTGCTGGGCTTGGAGTTTGGCAGCCAGGTTCAAGCGATGTTCAACCAAGACCTCGCCGGATCCGATGCCATCATATTGGCGCAATGGCAACAGCGCCCCCTGGACCTGCGCATCAAGGAGATGTTTGCGCGTGTCTGGGAATATTGGTTGTGACTTGGCGGAAATCAATAAACACGGTGTCACTGCAAATTGAAAGAAAACCATGTTGAAAAATAAAATTGCACTCGTTACGGGTGGTTCATCAGGCATTGGCTCATTACGGCAGGCTTGACGTGGCTTGTAACAACGCCGGTATTGGCGGCCCGAGCGCCCCGCCGTCGGGCTCGCATCTGACCGGGCTTCATTTGTAACCGGCGCCTACTACCCTGTGGATGGCGGTTTCCTGACACGCTGACAGCGTCAGTTTGCCGACATAGTCCTACAGGGTTTAGCTACCGAAGACTACATCGCATGGATGTAGTCACCACTAAAGTTACTACATCTTCACTGGCATCAAAACTTTGAATGGCCGAAGAATATTTTTTAATCAAACAAGGATCCATTATGAAAAAACAATTTCGCAGACTCACGGGATTGGCGTTGACTGGTCTGGTTGCCATGTCTGGCGCGTGGGCTCAGTCCGGCCCAACAGGCATGTCGAATCCGACCGGCCCATTTACTGCAACCGCTACTCCCAGAGGCTACGTGGATCTGAGCGCAGGACAAACAGATTACCGCCTGGGTAACGGCACCGGCCTGTTCGGCAATGACAACCGCAGCACCGCCTATACGATCTCTGGTGGCGCCTATTTCACCAACAACCTGGGCGTTGAACTGGGCTATACCGACTTCGGTCGCATCAGTCGCGGCGGTGGCACGACCCGTGCTGACGGCCTGAGCCTGAGAGTGGTTGGAAAAATGCCGGTTGGCCAATCCTTCAATGTGCTCGGCAAAATCGGTACAACTTATGGTCGCACAGAAGTATCGTCGGCACCAGGCTCGGGCATCCCGGCAGGCAGTGACAGCGGTTTCGGCCTGTCCGCAGGCCTGGGCGCAGAATTAGTGTTCACGCCCAATTGGTCTGGGCTGCTCCAGTATGACATTCATGACCTTCGATTCGCCGGTGGTGTGAATGACCGTGACCGCATTGGGGTACTGAGTTTGGGAATCCGTTACTCGTTCTAAATGGCTTGGGTTCTCCATTGAACCCAATTCACAGCATCAAAACTGCCATCCAAAAAGCGCTGAGATGTGCGCTGATATTCGTTGCGTGTGCCTTTGCCTTTCAGGCGCATGCGAACGATGTCGCCGCCCAGCAGTTGCTGAACAAATTCGCGGCCCTGGAGCAACGCCTGAACCAGAACGCGTTCATGCGCCCGATCGTGTTGGACTCACTGGAAACACCCAACCGTGCAGCGGGCGAAATTCATGCTGTTGTCGACTATCCATTTGCAGTGGTTAGCGCCGCCTTGAATCGCCCCGACCATTGGTGTGATGTGATTTCCCTTCACATCAACACCAAATATTGCCGTCCCGAGGTGCTGCCTGGCGGAACCCTTCTAAAGGTCAACATCGGCAAGAAAACCCCGGAAAGCCTGGAAAACGCTCCGCGCATTGAATTCAACTACCAGGCCATTGAACAGACACCACGTTACCTGGCGATTGCGCTGGATGCCAAAACAGGCCCGATGGGAACCAGCAATTACCGCATTGAACTCGAAGCCGTCGCGCTGCCCAACAACAAGAGTTTCCTTCACCTGAGTTATTCCTATTCAATGAATTTCGCAGCCCGGTTTGCTGTGCAGACCTACTTGGCCACCGTCGGAAGCAGCAAACTCGGGTTCACACAGATTGGGGGCACCAGCAATAACCAGCGGCAATACATCACCGGTGTCCGCGCGCTGGTAGAACGCAACACCATGCGGTATTACCTGGCCATTGACAGCTTTTTGGCGTCGGCCACGGACGAACCTTCGACGCGCCTGGAGAAACGACTCCAGGCATGGTTTACCGCCACCGAGCGTTACCCTGGCCAATTGCACGAGTTGGATCGTGGCACGTACCTATTGATGAAGCGCGATGAATACCAGCGCCAGCAAACCGCACAGTAGCAGCGCGCAACAATACGCGTGCATCCTCTGTACGCTGTCGCACAGTCAAACGATTGCTCTGGATTGATGATTGGCTTTTGAACAGGCGTACCAATGAACAAAACCAATCCCCCGACATCGTTTGGTGTCTTCAAGCCAGTTGACCACATCGTGATCGCGGTAGCGACTGCCACGAAGTCAACGGAACTCACCAACGCCCTGCTAGCCTGCGGGTTCTCGGGTGCCGACCTGGTGCACTACACGGCCGGGGAAATGACGGCGCAAGCCCGGGCCCACGTGCAGGCTGCGAGCCCGTTAGCCTCGTTAGGCCAGGACTTGAACCTCGTCAAGGCGCAACTGGCCTTGGCGGAACGGGGCTGTAGCTTCCTGGTTGTCCACGCACCGGAAGCTGGACAGATTGAACGCATCACCGATCTCGCCACGCGTCTAGGTGTCCTATCAGCCCAACGTTACGGCAGCCTGATTGTTGAAGAGTTGATCACCCAGCCACAGGACGAACAACAAACTTTTGAGTCGCCTGACACCGGCCTGAATTCCAGCGTTGCAAATGCAACCCGGGCCTGAACCAAACCGGGCGATGCCTGCACTTTGGCTGGCCAGCCACCCCAAAAATTACAGCCCGCGCCCTACCCCATGCGTGACGACGAGCCGCGCGCTGGCGCTTGGGGCCAGTCGTCACGGCGACCGTAGGAAACCGCTGACATGGGTTCGGCATTTTCTGATGCCAAGCACGCGGCCATCGGGAGTGGCAGCAGCGTGCCGCCTCATCTACCCTCACGTTTCCGTTGGCCAAGTCGGCAATGGAAGCTTGATAAAAGCCGCCCTACAACGGCGGCGTTCGTCTGGCTAGCCTCAATGTGTTTATTCGCGGCATTCTTCACATGTCGAAGTGCTGCCGCATTCTTAACTACCAAGGAGTAATTTATGAGCAATCTGGATCTTGACTACAAACGAGACGGCAATGAAAACCTCGACCCGATCACCGGCACGCCCGGTGCCCACCCGATCGGTACTGCAGTTGGCGCGGCCCTGGGTGGCGCTGCTGCAGGCGCAGCCGCAGGAACCGTGGCGGGGCCCGTCGGCACTGTGATCGGCGCTGCGGCCGGTGCCATTGTCGGTGGTCTGGCGGGAAAGGGCGTGGCCGAATCAGTCGACCCGACCTTGGAAGACGCCTACTGGCGCGACCACTATTCAAGCCGACCCTATGTCGACAAAGGCGCGAGTTACAACGACTATGGGCCAGCCTACGGTTATGGCGTCAGCTCCTATGGCCTGCATCGGGGCCGTAGTTTCGCGGAAGTTGAAACAGACCTGTCGCGCGATTGGGACTCTGCCCGGGGCACCTCAAGCCTGGGCTGGGATCGTGCAAAAAATGCGACGCGCGATGCCTGGAATCGGGTGAGTGATGCCACTGAACGCGCCATGCCGGGAGACTCTGATCGCGACGGAAAGTAACTTTATGCGTGAGGCACGCCGGTGTGCAGTTCTTCAGCGAACACCGGCTGGCTCACGCGCCACACATCAAGCGCCGAGCCCGCGCACCGGTTCATCTATTTAAGCCGGGGGCGCGTGAGCCTGGGCTGAACCGCCTGCAGGCGACCAGCACGCAATTCAATCACGGCTTTGGCAACGGCGTGGGCCACATTGCGCACCTCGTTCTGTACAGCCAAGTCTGCGTCCAGCGCTTCGTGACTGGTGGCATAGGGTTCGAAATAGCCGATGTAGCGATCCAGCCGTGCTTGCGCGCCGGCGTCTATGAAACCCATCCAATCAAGCCAATCCGACAGATCGCGGCGGGAACCTTCAATACCCGCCACATCGCCATGGACAATCAAACCGTAAATCCGTCCCGCCAGGTGCTGCGGATAATCCCAACCGGCCATTTCCAGGGCCTTTGCCTTATCGGGTTTTTTTCCACCTGTGGCGGTCGGATCAGGGTTGCCACCGTCGGCACAGACCAGTCGGTCAATCATCAATTTGAGTGGGCTTGGGCTTTGATACCAATACACGGGTGTGGCGATGATCACTGCATGCGCAGCAGTCCAACGCTCGTAGATTTCCGCCATCCAGTCGTTGGTCTGGTGCAGCGCATGATTGGGGTAACAACTACAAGGCCAATGGCACAGCGGCATGGCAGTGGAGGCACAACCTTTGCAGGGGTATATGTTGCGACCGTAGTCGCTGGTGAGCAGGCTCAAGTCGAGCAGATCGACCTGAAGGTGGGCAGCTTCCAGTACGTCACGCGCAAGGGCAAGCAGTCGAAATGTTTTTGAGATTTCACCCGGGCAGGTGCCATCGTTGCGCGCAGAGCCACAGACCAACAGCACGCGGCTGGTAGCAGACGGGTCGCTCCAATGCAGTTGCGCAGCTTCCAGACGTTTCTTGGTCGATACCCATTCGGTCGAAAGCTCATAGTCAGGATCAGCATAACCAGCCCCGGCCTTCTGTGTAAACGGTGCCTTTCGGCCTTCCATGTAGGCGCCCCAGGCAATTTCCTCCAGGCGCGAGATGGACGGGTCTTCAGCCCTGAAGGCTGCATCGATAAACGACGCACGAAAACGCGCGCTGAACTCGCTGCGCACCAGCGGTGCTGGTGCCTGACCTTTGCGTATTTCAATCATTCAATTCTCCTTGGGCGGGTGTTCATCCGGGTGTCGATGCTTGTTTATTCAAATGTTTTCTCGAACCGTGCACATTGGCGTAGACCCAGGTGAATTCGGCACCTATCAGAAAGATCTGCGCCGAGTAGTACACCCACAACAACACCACCACCAACGATCCGGCAGCGCCAAAACCTGACACCACGCTGCTGCGACCGATGTACAGACCAATCAACCATTTGCCTGCCATGAATAAAATGGCGGTGAACATGGCGCCGATCCAGACGTCGCGCCACTGCACCCGCACACTGGGCATGGTTTTGTAAATCAACGCAAACATCAGGGTAACCATCAAGAATCCGCCCAGCGCATCGGTGACGGCAGCAACAAGGTACCAGGCATCAAATACCTGCCCCCACAATTTGCCCACGGTGGCAAGCCCTGCACTCACCACCAAAGAGACGATCAACAGAAAGCCAATTGCCAAGATCATCCCGAAAGAAAGTAGCCGTGTGCGCAACAGCTCAAAGATGCCGGTGTGGCGCTTACGTGTTGGCACGTGCCAAATGCGATCCAGAGAGTCTTGAAGCTCGCCGAAAACCGTCGTAGCCCCAACCAACAGCAGCACGATACCCAACAGGGTTGCTGCAACACCTTCCGCCGGCTGCTGAACACTGGCCAGCAGATCCTGCACTGCTTTGGCACCCGTATCGCCCATCATGGACTGCAGCTCGGCCTGTATCTCGCCGCGAGCGGCGTCTTCGCCAAAAACCAACCCGGCAACGGAAATGACGATCAGCAACAGGGGTGCCAGCGAGAACATCGTATAGAACGCCAAGGCGGCACCCATACTGGGCACGTAGTCTTCAAGCCAGTTGCCCGAAACCCGTTTGATCAGGCTCCAAGAGGCTGCAGCGGTGTCCTGGCGAACTTCAATCACGGGCAAATCCACTTTTTCTGCGGTCATTGCAGGGTAGCTTACGCATCGCCCTGTCACCCCTCTGTTCGTTGGCCCACATAGGTGGTTCGCCACACAGGCGAGCCAAAGACGCGGAAACTTCCTACACAACACCGGCATGTTTTCTGGCCGACGCAGCATTGGAATGCTGGCTCAATCCAGTATGAAAAAGCCACACGCGCGAACCTCGAACATCGCGCGGTGAACCACGATCCACAAAGGAGACCCCATGGACAGTACGGCTCAACTTACCGCACCAACATCGTCGCACAGCTTTTTTGTGAGGCCATCTTTCAACGCGACATCTGACGAGGCGCAAACCAGACAGGCGCGTCTTGCGGATCATCAATTCATTGGCATGCTTGATGCCTATCGCCAAAGCGGCGGTTTGGCACGCTTGCAAGAGCTGGCGAACCTGGGTGGCAATGGTGCAAGCGTTGATCTCGCCAAACTGGCCACCTGCATTTCACGCCGCGAGCTGATCTGTTTTGAGTGGCAGTCTTACGCGTGGCTACCCCTGTTCCAGTTTGATTTGAACGACATGAGCCTGCGTCCGCAATTGCAGCCTATCGTTATACAGCTTAGTTGTGTCTACAACCCCTGGGAGGTGGCCTTCTGGTTCACCGAGCCCAAGCCATGGCTGTCGGATCGCGCGCCGGCAGACACAGGTACGGCAGATTTGGCCATACTGTTGCAGCACGCCCGTTCAGACCGTTTGATGGGTGACTGATCGGGTGAGATCAATAAATCCTGAACAGCGCCAATCAATTCTTCAGGCACTTCTTCATCCGCCAAGTAGCCTGATCCAAGAATCAACAACATAAGCCCGTTCGAAATCTTCACCGATTTCGGACTCAAGAATGGCCATGGGGTTAGTCACGTGGTGCCCGTGATGCACACACGGCTATCCTCAGCCTGCCTGCACCACCTTCACATATCCCATGAAACTTGGCCTTATTTTTGGCAAAACCGAGGCGGGCCGCCTGGAAATTGCCAACCGCAGCGGCAGCCTGAATGCCGCACAGCGGCGCCTGCTGGTTGTGATCGACGGCAAAAAAACGGTCAACTACCTGGCTTTGTTTGTTCGCGTCGGCGAACTTGAGCCCGCCCTCGCGCATCTCGAACAACAAGGCTTGATCCAGTCCGATCAAACCACGGTGGACCTGATCTTGCCGATTGCGCCGGGGTTCACGGCGCGGGCCAGCGAAAACGAAATACAACGCCCCGCCACCAGCCTGGAACAGTTCGCGATGGTTCGCGATGAGGCCGCCAGCTTTGTTCACCAAAAACTTGGATCGGCGGGATCGCCTATTTCCGACGCCATTGATCGCTGTAAAAGCCCTGAAGCATTGAGGCGTCTGCTGCGGGGCATCGAAGTATTTGTCGGCAAAAAACTCGACGCGCAG
>JANOVW010000403.1:0-2456 GCA_031417575.1 Rhodoferax sp.
AATTTACACCATTTAGTGGTGGATATTCGGTTGTATTTGGTTCAATCCACTTTAGCGCCGCTGGCCTTCACCACCTTCTCATATTTGGCCAACTCGGCCTTCATAAACGCCGCAAACTCGTCGCTTGAATTGCCGACCGGCTCGGCCATCAGCGTGGCAAAACGGGTTTTGGTTTCGGGGGTTTTCAGGGCTGCGGCGAATGCGCTGTTGAGCTTGGCCACCACGTCTTTGGGCGTGGCCGCCGGGGCTACCAGGCCCCACCAGGTGTCGATGGCGAAACCGCTCAGGGTGTCGGCCACGGGCGGCACGTCGGGCAGGGCGCTGCTGCGGGCCAGCGTGGTAACGGCAATCGCCTTGAGCTTGCCGGATTTGATGCCCGCCGAAGCGGTGGCCAGGTTGTCGAAGTTGAAATCGACCTGGCCGCTTTGCAGCGCCATCTGTGCCGGGTTGCCGCCGTTGTAGGGGATGTGCACCACAAACACACCCGCCTGGGCCTTGAACATTTCGCCCGCCAGGTGCCCGGCGCTGCCGTTGCCACCACTGCCGTAGTTCAGTTTAGCGGGGTTGGCTTTGGCGTAGGCGATCAGGTCTTTCACCGTGTCAATCTTCAACCGGTTGGCGGTGTCGGCATTCATCACCAGCACGTTGGGCACGCGCAGCATTTGCGTGATGGGCGCGAAATCTTTGGCCGCGTCGTAGGGCATCTTGCTGTACAGCCACGGGTTGACGCCATGCGTGGCGGTGGCGGCGATACCGATGGTGTAGCCATCAGGCGCGGCTTTCGCCACGGCGTCTGCGCCAATGTTGCCGCCCGCGCCGGGGCGGTTTTCGATGATGACGGTTCCCAGGGTATTTTTAACCCGCTCGGCCAACGCACGCGCGGTGACGTCAATCGGACCACCGGGTGCATAGGGCACAATCAGGCGAATAGGTTTATCAGTGGCAATACTTTGAGAAAAGGCAACATTTGTTCCCGTATCAATTGCACTAATAGCTACTAATAAAATAGTAAATTTTGCTATTTTTTCAATATAAATATTCATAAATTTAAAATAATTAGATATTTTTTGGGCAATTCACACCTTACGCAAGATGGGCCGCGTTAATCCAGCTTGGCGCCGCTGCGTTTGATGATGGGGCCCCATTTGGCGAAGTCTGAAGCGATCAGTTTGGCGAAATCATCGGGCGTACCGCCCACGGTATCGAGCCCGGCGGTTTTGAGGCGTTGCACGGTGGCCGGGTCTTTCATGGCAGCGTTGATGGCGGCGTTGATGCGGTCGATGATGGGGCGCGGCGTGCCACCGGCTACCAACACGCCGTTCCAGGCAATCGCCTCAAAACCGGCCAGTTCTTTCACACCGCTCTCGGATAACGTGGGCAGTTCGGGTGTCAGCGCGTAACGCGAGGTGCCGGTGACCGCCAGCGCTTTCATGCGCCCGGCGCGTACCTGGGGCAGGATGAGGGTGGGTACGGTGGCCAGAATCTGTGTCTCGCCACTGGCGGTAGAAAGCGCGGCCGGTGGCCCGCCGTTGAAGGGGATATGCACTGCAAAGGTGTTGGTGGCGGCTTTGAAAGCCTCCATCGACAGGTGCGACGATGAACCATTGCCAACCGAAGCAAAGTTGTATTTGCCAGGGTTGGCCTTGAGCAACGCGACCAGTTCCTGCACGTTGTTCACCGGCATGGCGCTGTGTACGGCCAGCACATTGGGCTGCGAGGTGGTCAACACCACAGCGGCCAGGTCTTTCAGCGGGTCATAGGTGAGCTTGCTGTACAGGTGCGGCGCAAAGGCCACCGGGCCGTTAAAGCCCAAGAGCCAGGTGTGGCCATCAGGCGCACTTTTGGCCACTTCGCCCGTGGCCACTGTGCCACCGGCCTGCGGACGGTTTTCAATGATGATGGGCTGGCCCAGGCTGTCTTTGAGCTTGTCTTGCATGGAACGGGCAATGACGTCCAGCGACGAACCCGCACCCGATGCCACGATGAAACGAATCGGTTTGCCCGGAAAATTTTGGGCATTCGCAGCTGAAGGCCAATAAATAAGACCACTAATAGCTATAATAAAAGGAGTAATTTTGATCATATATTATTCGTTTTATGGTGAAAATTTGTGCAGATGGAAATGATTTTGCGGGTGATTTGGCGCGGCAACGCACTGGCTTTCAAACGGTGGCCTTGTCTGCTGCCGTCAAAAACGAATCGGCAAAAAACTCGTCCGGGTCGAGTTGACCCGTCCCGGTGTAGGCGGCGCGGGCTGAATCAACCACGATGGGCGCACCGCAGGCATACACCTGGTAGCCCGAAAGATCGGGGAAATCCTGCAACACGGCGTTGTGCACAAAGCCGGTTCTGCCCGTCCAGGCATCTTCGGGCAAGGCATCGGAAATCACCGGTACATAGGCCAGGTTGGGCATTTCTTTCAGGCGCTCTTGCACCCAGGCATCCAGGTACAAATC
>JANOVW010000404.1:0-1600 GCA_031417575.1 Rhodoferax sp.
TATATTTAAAGTACTCATTTACTATTAATTTAATATCTTATAGTGCAATTAAAATCTTAACAAAAGCACAATAATTAAAAAAATAAATTTGAAAATAAATATATATACCTACAACACCCACACCCGTCACTATATCCGGGCTAGTCCGGCACCTGTTCGTGCGCCCATTCCAGCAAGGCCTTGCGAAACTCGGTAACCGCCGGGCTGACATCGGCCTTGCGCCACAACACGTACACGTCACCGTTGAGTTTTTCAGAGGTGGCGGCTGATTTGAGTTTGGGCCCCGGTGCTGCGCCGGCGATTTGTTGGGGGCTCAGTGAAATCTGCGATTGCACCAGCGTGCACAGCTGAACCGCATCCTTTCGCAGCAACGCCATCGAAGCCGGCACCAGCGCCACCCCCACGCCAGCGGCCACCAAATTCAGTGCTGCCGGTATTTCAACCACCTGCTGGGCAATGCGCGGCGCAAAACCTTCGCGCAAACAGGCATCAAACAGGCGCTTGGCAAAGGCCGACGAATCGAGCTGCAAAAACACAAAGTCTTCATGCCGCAAATCACCCAGGTTGATACGGGTGCGTTTGGCCAGGCGGTGCCCCGGTGGCAGCGCGGCCACGATCGGGTCGCGCCACAGCAGTTCGGAGCGCATCAGGTCGTCTTGCGCAGGGGTGCGCGAGAGGCAAATGTCCAGCCGGTCACCCCGCAGGGCATGCAGATGATCCGCCGGCTTCATCTCATGCAGGGCCAGTTCAACCTTGGGCTTCATCAGTCTGAACTGCGTGATGAACTTGGGAAAAGGGCCCATGAAGTGGGAGCCCGCCAACCCGATTTGCACCCGCCCTTCCAGCCCGCTGGCCACCCGCGCCACATGCCCACGGGCTTCTTCTACCCGCGCCAAAATCGCCCGTGCGTGGCCTTGCAGCGCTGCTCCGGCTTGGGTCAGCGTCACGCTGCGGCTGGTGCGCTCAAACAGGCGCGCACCGAGCTCGTCTTCGAGTTGGGCAATTTGCAGGCTCAGCGGCGGCTGGGACACGTTCAGCCGTTTGGCAGCCTTGGTAAAACTCAGCTCGGTGGCCAACGCATTGAAGTAACGCAGTTGTCGCAGTTCCATATTCGATTCTCCCCTTTCACTTTTGTATTGCCAAAGCCTTGTTTGGTTGGCCTGGCCGTCAATGCCGCCTGGATCATCCATACCAAAACCATATCAATCAATTCAAATAAGGTATTTGTGCGTATGAATGATAAAGACAAGAATGCTGCACCGCAAGAAAACAGCGACTTGCCCATCAGCAAAGAAGAACCCGAAATGCCCGCCAATTCCATGCCCGACCCCTTGCCCGCCAAACCCTCCGCCGCATCGGTAAAAACCAGCTATCGGGTGGGGCTCATCGTGCCCAGCTCCAACACCACCATGGAGACAGAAATACCCGCCATGTTGCGCGCCCGCGAGCAGATATTGCCCGAGCGTTTCACCTTTCATTCCAGCCGCATGCGCATGAAATCAGTTACCCCGCAAGAGCTGGCCGCCATGGATAAAGACTCGGACCGCTGCGCTCTGGAGCTTTCGGACGCGCGCGTCGACGCAATGGGTTACGCCTGCCT
>JANOVW010000405.1:0-2321 GCA_031417575.1 Rhodoferax sp.
TTCTGAAGCGATGGCAATTGCAAGGCGCCATCTGGCGCGGCGGGGCGGTGGGGCATCGCGGGTCTTTCAGGCGGATTCATGGCGCAAGGGTTGGCTGGCCAGGTAACGTTGCAGATTGTGAACGAACAAAGCGTGAACGCGCTGGGCATGTTCGGCAAAGTGACCAGCGGTGTGGGGCGAAATCATCACGTTGGGCAGCTGCCACAACACCGAATCAGAAGCCAGGGGTTCGGGCTCGAACACGTCCAGAAACGCGCCACCCAAATGCCCGGTTTGCAAGGCCTCGATCAATGCCGCTTGCGCCACCACTTCACCCCGCGCCACGTTCACCACACATGCACCGCGTGGCAGCAACGCCAAGGCCCGGGCATTGACCAGGTGCCGCGTGAGCGGCGACAGCGGACAGGCCAACACCAAATAATCTGTGCGGCTCAGGTGGCTGGCCATTTCGCCATAGGTGCAAAGCGCATCCAGCGTGCCGGCATGCCGTGCAGCAGACGTATCGCGGGTGACGCCGATCACGCCCATGCCGACCGCCTTGAGCAAGCGGGCGATTTCCTGGCCGACGGGCCCCAATCCCACCACCATGGCGGTGCGCCCGGCAAGGTCGTGTACGTCGGGGTGATTCAGCAAGGGGCGCCATTCGCGTTGCCGTTGTGCCGCCAGCAGGTCCAAAAAGCGGCGCCCCAGCATCAGCACGGCGGCCAGCGCGGTTTGGGCAACGGGTTGTGCATTGGTGCCGGTAGACGTGGTGACCCGCACGTTGCGCTGGCGCATCTCATTGAAGATATAACGGTCTGCGCCGGATGAATGCGTGTGCACCCACGCCAGCGCGGGCGAGGCGCGCATGGTCGCGTAAAACCGCTCGGTCTCCGGCAAGATCATGTCTTTGGTCGAGCCGGCTGTTACATCGCGGGTGATATAGGCCACTTCTGCAGTGCGTGGCGTGGTTGCCGCGTCGCAATCGGTGATCCAGCGAACCTGGCGCTGGCCCGCTGTGCACGCTTGCACCGCCGCTGCGATGGCCGCCCCTTCATTCTGCAGCGCAAGGGCGGAAACCAGAATCGGTAGGGGTGTTGGAATCGGTTCGGACACGTCGGGCGGCAGGTGAAGGGGCAGGAAGGGGCGAGGTGTGGCGCAGGGGTGTATGCGAGGCGGCTTGCCGGGATTTTGCCTGAGCTAAGATGCCCCAAACCTCGTCGGGCAAGCCTGTGCAAACCCTGACGGACATGAGGAGCCAGGCATGCAGGTGAAAAAAATAGCAGGCGCACTGGGGGCTGAAATTTCGGGCCTGGATGTCGCCCACGGCCTCACACCAGACGCCGTTGCAGCCTTGCGGGAGGCGTTTTTGACGCATCTGGTGATCTTCATCCGCGGCCAGCCCCTCACACCCGGCCAGTTTCTCGGCTTTGCGCAGGCCATGGGGCAGCCGGTGGAATACCCGTTTGTGGCCGGCATACCCGGCTTTCCGCACATCATCGAGGTGAAAAAGCTGCCGCATGAAACGGTGAATTTTGGCGGCATCTGGCATTCAGACACCACCTACCTGGCGCAGCCGCCCATGGGTTCCCTATTGCTCGCGCGCGAGGTGCCGGCCTACGGCGGTGATACCTTGTTTGCCAATCAGTATCTGGCTTATGAAGCCCTGTCAGACACCCTCAAGCGCATGCTGCATGGCTTGCGTGGCATCAGTTCGTCAGCCAAGGCCGATGTTTCCAAAACGCGCGAAGACCGTATCAAGGAACATGCAGACCCGGGCGACGCAGGTCGCCAACATACTTACCTGGCCACGCACCCGTTGGTGCGCACCCACCCGGAAACCGGGCGCAAAAGCCTGTACGCCAACGTGGCACATACCGTTGGCATTGAGGGCATGACACCGGAAGAAAGCGGCCCCATTCTGGGCTTTCTGTTTGCCCATCAGGTCAAACCGGAGTTCACCTGCCGCTTCAACTGGACACCCGACTGCATCGCCTTTTGGGACAACCGCTGCGCCTTGCACAACCCGGTGAATGATTACTAGGGCCAGAAGCGCGTGATGCTGCGTGTCACGCTGCAAGGCGATACGCCGGTGTGATCGGGCCGCTGGAATTCACTTTTCACGCCAACCCAGGCCACCTTACCCGAGCGCCCACCGCCTGCCTGCGGTAAGCTCAAGTTCCCTCAAACAGTTGTATTGAAAGTATTTGCCATGATCCACGTCCTCGCCGTCATCACCGCCAAACCCGGCCAACGCGATGCCATCTTGCAGGCCTTCCGCGCCAATGTGCCTGCTGTGCTGGCCGAAGACGGGTGTATTGAGTACGGCGCGGCAGTAGATG
>JANOVW010000406.1:0-6772 GCA_031417575.1 Rhodoferax sp.
TCCGACTGAGCAAAACAACCTGGCCGCTTCGCAGCCCCGGAAGCTGGCGCAGATGAAAGCCATGCTCACAGCCCACCACGCCCAGATGCCGCCGCCGCAGTGGCCGTCTTTTCTGGAAATGCCGGTTGCAATAGACAAGACGCTGAACCAGAAACCTCTGCCCACCGACGAGTACACCTACTGGAGCAATTAAGCCGCATGGCCACGCTGCGCAAGAAACTGGTGTGGGCGGCGGCTGGCGCTTTGCTGGTAGGCGCAGCGGCTGTCACGTTGGTTTGGCAAAGGAGCCTCAATCAAGCCGACAAACGCCAGGTGCCCGTGCAATGCGCCCTGCCCGCGCAGGCCAGTGCACCCCATCCCGGCATGGTGTGGGTGGCAGGCGGCACGTTCGAATTTGGCGACACCACCTACCCCGAAGAGCAGCCGGTGCAAACCGCGACCGTCAAGGGCTTCTGGATGGACCGCACCGAAGTCACCAACGACGCGTTTGCGCAGTTCGTCAAAGCTACAGGTTATGTGACAGTGGCCGAGCGCGCGGTGGAGCCGGCCCTTCACCCGGGTTTGCCGCCCGACATGCAAAAGCCGGGTGCGGTGGTCTTCGTCATGCCCAACGATGCGAGCGGCAAGGGACAGGTCACGCAATGGTGGCGCTACCTTCCTGGTGCCAATTGGCGTCACCCGGGCGGGCCCGAAACCCGCATTAAAGGCCACGGCAATTTTCCGGTCGTGACCGTCACCCTTGAAGATGCGCTGGCCTATGCACGCTGGAAAGGGCGCACCCTGCCCACTGAAGTGCAGTGGGAATGGGCGGCACGCGCCGGCCAGACCCGCGCCGCGCAAGACCATGGCCAACCCAAGCAGGCCAACACCTGGCAGGGCCTGTTCCCGGTAGTGAATTCGGCCGATGACGGCTTCGTGGGGCTGGCCCCCGTTGGTTGTTACCCGCCCAATGCCAATGGCCTGTTTGACATGATCGGCAATGTGTGGGAGCTGACCACCGATGTCTACCAACCGCACCATCGCGATCCCAACGCCAACACGCCCGATCAGGCCAGTTCTAACTTGCGGTACGGCCAGCCCGTGCAACGGGTGATCAAAGGCGGCTCTTTTCTGTGTGCGCCCAGCTACTGCATGCGTTACCGCTCCGGGGCGCGCCAGCCACAAGACGAAGACCTGGGGGCCAGCCACCTGGGGTTTAGAACCATTCTGATCGCACCTGCACCATGAGCCTCACCCAACCCGAACCCACGCCCGCCGCCGCAGCCAGCAGCCGTCGATTCAGGCGCGCCTGGTCGCGCATCCGTCGCGCGCTGTTGCTGGCCCTGCTGCCGCTCGTCGCTGTCGGCGTGGTGCTCTACCTCAAGTCCGAGATGATCGTGCTGGGTGCAGAAGCCTACATCTACGGTTACCCGTTGGTCATCACCGACGTGACGCGGGCCAACGCAGCACTGACACTGGGGCCTGAAAACCAGCTTCGGCGCGTGCGCCAGTTTCCCGGCGCGTCTTTCAAAGACGTGGTGCGCCCCAATGTGGACACGCTGTACACCACCGCCTTCATTGACACCGCCAAAGGCCCCTGGGTGTTCGAGATGGCCCCCAACGACCAGCGCTATGAGGTCATGCCCTTCATGGACGGCTGGACCAATGTATTCGCTGCACCCGGCACGCGCTCCATCGGCAAAAACGGCGGTAAATTCTTGCTGGTGGGGCCCGGCTGGCAAGGGCAAGTACCGGCGGGATTGACCTTGATGCAGTCGCCCACGCAGATGGTCTGGTTGATTGGCCGTACACAAACCAACGGTACGGCAGACTATGGCGTGGTGCACCGCCTGCAAGATGGTGTGACGCTGAAGTCGCTCAGTGACTGGCAAGCCGGCAAGCCTGAGCCCACCGTGGCTTGGCAGCCGTCTGCCGCAAAGCTTGTGCCGCCGCCGATGCAGATGGGTGCCATGTCTGCGCACACCTTCTTCACGCGTTTGGCCCTGCTCATGGCCAACAACCCACCGGCAGCTGCTGACGGTCCGATGATGGTCAAACTCGGGCGCATTGGCATCGCGCCTGGCCAGCCGCCTGCCTGGAGCCTGCTGGACCGCTGGAGCGTGAGCCTGGGGCGCTGGCTTGCCGACTTCACGGTCGCAAGGGAGCTGAGAAAGCCACGCGATACCGTGCGCGGCTGGTCAACGCCCCCGGCCATCCTGGGCAGCTACGGCACCTTCTACAACACGCGCGCAGTGGTTGCGATGGTGGGCCTGGGTGCCAACTGGCCAGCCGATGCCACTTACCCCAATACAAGGGTCGACTCCGAGGGTCGCCCGCTGGTTGGCCGCCATCGCTACCGCATCCATTTCGCGCCCGGTGAGTTGCCACCCGTGAAGGCGTTTTGGTCTGTCACGGCTTACGGCGCTGACGACGCCTTAATTGACAACCCCATCAAACGCTACGCGCTGGGCGACCGTGACCCGCTGGTGTTGAACCCTGATGGCTCGCTGGACCTGCTGATCCAGTCCGAGCCACCGGCTTCGGCCTTACGGTCTAATTGGTTGCCGGTTCAGGCCAACAAACCCTTTTTGCTGAACGCCCGCTTGTATTGGCCTGAACCAGAAGCCCTGAGCGGACGCTGGGGAATGCCAGGCGTTGAACGCCTAAAATAAATTTTTATTTGTCTAACTATTTTTAATATAAATTATTTAATCATTATTTTTTATTTATTTTTACTATAATTTGTATATCTTATTGTGCAATTATAATAACAACAATTTTCATTATTTTATATTTAATTATAATGAAAATATATATTTAATTGATTTCGAAAAAATCCCCCATGAAATCACTCAGCCCAACCGATTCGCTCTTCATGTGGATGGAGACCCGAAGCCAGCCAATGCATATCGCCGGGCTCAACCTGTACACCCCACCCAAGGGTTCGGGGCCCGGGTTTGTCGGCCGCCTGATGACCGAGTGGCGCACCCATCTGACGGCTCAAGCGCCTTTTAATCTGCGGCCTGTTTTGAAGATGGGTCGCTGGTTTTGGGACACTGATACCGAATTTGAACTCGATTACCACCTGCGCCACCTGGCCTTGCCACAACCGGGGCGTATCCGCGAACTGCTGGCGTTGGTATCGCAATTGCACGCCAGTTTGCTGGACCGCAACCGCCCGTTGTGGGAGGTCTATGTGATCGAAGGCCTGCCCGGCGGGCGTTTTGCCACCTATTCCAAAATTCACCACGCGCTGGTCGATGGTGTCACCGGCGCGCGCATCATGGCCGATGCCCTCGCCGCAAATTCCAGAGTATCCAAACCGCCGTTGTGGGCACAAGCACTGGTCAAACGCCCGCGCGCACCGGTGGGAACTGCTGGCCAGCGCCTTCTGCAATCATTGGGTGATGCCGCCCGGGCGGGCGGTGAAATACTGCCCGGCTTGGGCAGCGGCCTGTGGGAACTGGTGCGCCGCAGCCACAACGATGCTTCAGCCCAACCGTTTCAAGCCCCACCCACGCCCTTTAACGTCAGCATTTCCGGCTCGCGCCGATTTGCCGCGCAATCGTTTTCCCTGGCGCGTTTCAAAACCATTGGCAAAGCGGCGGGTGCGACCGTGAACGATGTCACCCTCGCGGTGTGCGCGGGTGCCCTTCGGCGGCATCTGCTGGCGCAAAACGCGTTGCCCCGCACGCCCCTTGTTTCGATGGTGCCGGTATCTTTGCATGGCCAAACCGATGAGGGCGGCAACCAGGTCGCCCTGCTGCTGGCCAACCTGAACACCGATGAGCCCGACCCGGCCCGGCGTCTGCAAAAAATCGTCGCCTCCACCACCTTGGCAAAAAACCGGCTCAAAGGCATGGGCCGGCTGGAAAAACTGGCCCATGCAGCCGCATCGCTCGCACCAGCCGGGCCCAGCGTGTTGTCGGGCGATGCCCGCAAACGCCCGCCGTTCAACGTGGTCATCTCCAACGTGCCGGGCCCTACCCATACGCTATACCTGAACCGGGCGCGGCTCGACGAGGTGTATCCGGTGTCGATACCCACCCACTATCTGGCGCTCAACATCACCATTTCGGGCTACGGGGATGCACTGGGTTTTGGATTTGTGGCGTGTCGGCGCTCGGTGCCTTCGCTACAGCGCATGCTGGATTACACCGAAGAATCATTGCGAGAACTCGAATTGGCCTGGGCCCAAACCGCCGTGCCTGTTGCACCTGTTGCACCCGCCAGGCGCACCGCGCGTGTCGCCAAGGCGAAAGCTGCGGTTGCAGCGCCTGCCTGAAAATCCGGTCAGACACATTGAGCCAGCGCCACACTACTCCCCTCAAACTCTGCCCTGACAACCCCGAACCCAAAACCCGAACCCACACCATGAAAACCAAAATCACCGAACTCTTTGGCATTGAGCACCCCATCATTCAAGGCGGCATGCACTTTGTCGGCTTTGCCGAACTGGCTGCGGCCGTTTCGAACGCGGGTGGCTTGGGCATCATCACGGGGCTTACTCAACGCACACCTGAACTGCTGGCCAACGAAATTCGGCGCTGCCGCGAGATGACCGACAAACCCTTTGGTGTCAACCTCACGTTTTTACCCACTGTGTCGTCGCCCGACTACCCTGGCTACATCAAGGCCATCATTGACGGCGGCGTGAAAGCCGTTGAAACCGCCGGCAACAACCCGCAAAAATGGCTACCAGCCCTGCACGAGGCCGGTATCAAGGTCATTCACAAATGCACCTCGGTACGGCACTCGCTCAAAGCCGAATCCATCGGCTGCGACGCGGTCAGTGTGGACGGTTTTGAATGCGGCGGCCACCCCGGCGAAGACGACATTCCCAACTTCATCCTGCTGCCGCGCGCGGCCGACGAACTCAAGATTCCGTTTGTTGCTTCAGGCGGCATGGCCGAAGGCCGCTCCCTGGTGGC
The DNA here is from genome assembly GCA_031417575.1 of Rhodoferax sp. Lineage (GTDB taxonomy): Bacteria > Pseudomonadota > Gammaproteobacteria > Burkholderiales > Burkholderiaceae_C > JANYCG01. Next base: position 4,911 of record JANOVW010000406.1, read on the forward strand.
TGCGCTGGCGCTGGGTGCCGAGGGCATCAACATGGGCACGCGTTTTATCGCCACCCGTGAAGCCCCAGTGCACGAAAACGTCAAGCAGGCCATTGTGGCTGCCAGCGAACTCGATACCCGCCTGGTAATGCGCTCGCTGCGCAATACCGAACGTGTTCTGCGCAATGCCGCTACAGACCGGCTATTGGAAAAAGAACGTGAACTCGGTGCCAACCTGAAGTTCGAAGACATCATCGAACAAGTGGCCGGCGTTTACCCCAAAATCATGATTGACGGTGCCATGGACGCAGGGGTTTGGTCTTGCGGCATGGTGGCCGGGTTGATTCACGATGTACCCACCGTGAAAGAACTGATTGACCGCATCATGCGCGAAGCCGATGAGATCATTACCCAACGGCTCGCCGCGATGGTCAGGATGTCGGCCGTCTGATCACGTATTGGGCGATCAGCCCCTTCAAATAACTCTCCAGCTGCGCAGGGTTGTTGGGCCGGGCCAGCGCTTGGTAACTGCCGACAATCGCCAGGTAAAACAGGGCGGCCAGGTCGACCGCGACTTTGGGGTCACCCGTCAGCCGCTCAAAACGGTGTTCAAACAGCTTGAGGCGGGTTTGGTCAATTTCAGCCAACATGGTGGCCACCCCGACATCGCGCCGCCCCAAGCCGCGCAAAGCCAGTTCAAACCGCATGTTCTCCAGGTCGGCACCGGCGTGGGCCAAGGCGAAATCCAGCACGCGCTCCAACTCGGCTTGTGCTGTTTTACTGGGATCGTATTTCAGCGTACGACCGGAATCCAGTTCGCGCTCGCGCCACCGCGCCAACAAAGCCGCTACCAAATCGGCGTGATCAGTGAAGTGCCAGTAAAAACTGCCACGCGTCACGCCCAAAGTCTGCGCCAAAGAGAGCACGCGCACCGCATCAAAACCGCCTTCTACGACGGCATTGAAAGCGGCGTCAAGCCAATCATCCCGGCCCAAGCGGGGTACTGGCTTTGGACTGCGTTTTTTGGCTGAACTTGGGACTGAAAGCGTCATCATTCACTTTACAAATCTGGTGGGGCCCCGAAGAGCACTGTCCTATTCTCTCCGACGTCACCCAGACCTTGGGCCACTGAATCCGGGCGGGTGTGCTACAGTAAGCGAAACAATACACTAGTGTATGGAAAACTCAGATGGCAATCAATGAGTGTCTAACTTTTTGTTGCGCCCGCCACAGATGGAGATGAGATGTCCCTGAAAACCCTGCTCATGCCGGCCATCAGCCAACGCCTCTTGTCGCGCCAGCGCCTGTTGACGAAACGCGACGACGCGGAAAAAGTCCGTCTGCGAAAACAGCTGCCCCATCAGATTCACTATTTTCACCAGGTTGATGACCCCTACAGTGCCCTGGCAGCCCAAGCGTTGCCGCGTTTGCTTGCGGCTTACGATATCCAGCTTGTACCGTATTTGGTGCCCCCGCCGATCGATAGCGCGGCACCTGAACGAGACAAACTCATTGCTTACAGCCGCCTTGATGCGCAGTGGCTTGCGCAGCGATTTGCGCTTGTATTTGAAGACCATGGGCGGCAGCCGACACCCGCAGCCATTCAAGCGGCCACAGCCATGCTGGCGGCGAAACTGCACAGTGAAAATTTTGCAACGATTGTTGGCCAGCTCAGCACAGCCCTGTGGGCTGGACACACGGCGTTCGGGGAATGGGCAGCGGCAAGCCCGCAGGCAGCGGCTGCAGCAATGGCAAGCGGCCAATCCGAACGCAAACGCCTGGGCCATTACCTGGGGGCCACTTTTTACTATGGCGGCGAATGGTATTGGGGCTTGGACAGGCTTTATCACCTGGAGCAGCGTCTGCAAGCAGTGGGTGCCGCG
>JANOVW010000407.1:0-7050 GCA_031417575.1 Rhodoferax sp.
CATGAGACCAATATGGGTCACATGTCACAAATGCTGCCCGGCCAAGGCATTTAATTAACCACGAACAAGGAGAATACTCATGCCTCGCGTTAAACGTGGTGTAACGGCTCGCGCCCGCCATAAAAAAGTTCTAGACCTCGCTAAAGGTTTCCGCGGTCGTCGCGGTAATGTCTATCGCATCGCCAAAGAAGCGGTGATGAAGGCAGGGCAATATGCCTACCGTGACCGCCGTACCAAAAAGCGTGTGTTCCGTCAGTTGTGGATTGCGCGTATCAACGCAGCAGCCCGTAGCTGCGGTCTGACCTACAGCCAGTTTGCCAATGGCCTCAAGAAGACCGGTATCGAGATCGACCGCAAGGTTTTGTCAGATATCGCCATTCATGACATGGCTGCCTTCCAGGGCATCGTCAACCAGGTCAAGGCCAAGCTTGCTGCTTGAGGTGGTTGTCGCCGGCGGTTAAACCACCGCTGGTAGCGACACCGATTTAAGGGCTAGGGCTTGTAAAAGCACTAGCCCTTTTCTGTTACCCCCACTGCATTGCCGCTCTTCCTGGCATCTTTGTGAAACTGATCCGACCTTCTCCGCATGAACGAACTTGATTCCATCGTTGCCGACGCCCGTTTAAGCTTTTCTGGTGCAGCCACGCCAGCTGATCTGGAAAATGCCAAGGCCCTCTATTTGGGCAAGTCCGGTCGTATCACGGAGCTGATGAAGGGCATGGCCAGCCTGCCGGTTGATGAAAAGAAAACTCGCGGCGCAGCCATCAATATCGCCAAGCAAGCCATTGAAGCAGCTTTGACGCTGGCCCGCCAGGCGTTTGCAGAGGCCGAAATGCAGGTGCAATTGCGCGCCGAAGCACTGGATGTCTCGCTGCCGGGTCGCCAGCGCGGGCAAGGCAGTTTGCATCCCATTTCCCTCTCGCTGGAGCGCATTGAGTCCATCTTTGGCTCCATGGGTTTTCAGGTTGCGCAAGGGCCAGAGATCGAAAGTGACTGGTTCAACTTTACCGCGCTCAACACGCCTGAGGACCATCCGGCGCGCTCGATGCACGACACCTTTTATGTCGAAAGCGCAGCGGGCAACGATCCGGCGGCCACGCCCCATTTGTTGCGTACCCATACCAGCCCGATGCAGATTCGCCATGCCGTGCAGCACGTCAAGGTACACGCGGCAGCGCACCCTGAAGCAGTGAACAGCCAGGGCTTGTACACCGGGCCCATGCCCGAAATCCGGGTCATCGCGCCGGGCCGTACCTACCGGGTCGATAGCGACGCCACCCATTCGCCCATGTTCCACCAGGTTGAAGGCCTGTGGGTTGGTGAAAACATCAGTTTCAAAGATTTGAAGTCGGTGTACCTGGATTTTGTCCAGACGTTTTTTGAAACCCGGGAACTGGACATCCGTTTTCGGCCCAGTTTTTTTCCCTTCACTGAGCCCAGCGCTGAAATTGACCTGATGTTCGCCAACGGCCCACTCAAAGGTCGCTGGCTTGAGGTTTCGGGTTCCGGCCAAGTCCATCCTCAAGTCATACGCAACATGGGGCTTGACCCCGAGCGTTACATCGGTTTCGCCTTTGGTTCCGGCATCGACCGCTTGACCATGCTGCGCTATGGCGTGAACGATTTGCGGCTGTTTTTTGACGGCGATATCCGTTTTCTGTCGCAATTCAAAGCGTGAATCCCACCCCCTTGCCGTTAGCCGCCGCCCTGTCATTTTTCCGTTTCGCAAATTAAGTTTTATGCAATTCCCTGAATCCTGGTTGCGCGAATTCTGCAACCCGCCGCTCACCACCCGTCAACTGGCCGATGTGTTGACCATGGCCGGCCTGGAGGTCGAAGAGCTCAAGCCGGTCGCGCCGCCCTTTAGCCAAATTGTGGTGGGCGAGATCAAGGCGGCCCAGCAACACCCCAATGCAGACCGCCTGCGTGTTTGTCAGGTTGATGTGGGGCAGGGCAACCTGCTCAGCATCGTCTGTGGTGCGCCCAACGCGCGTGTTGGCATACGGGTACCGTGTGCGCTGGTGGGTGCAGAGTTGCCACCCGGCGAAGACGGCCAAGCTTTTCTCATCAAACCCAGCATCTTGCGCGGTGTTGAAAGCCAGGGCATGTTGTGCTCAGCCCGTGAATTGAAGCTGTCTGACGACCATGGCGGCTTGCTTGAACTGGCCACAGACGCGCCGCTGGGCCAAGACATCCGTGCACACCTGCGGCTGGATGACACCCTGCTCACGCTGAAACTTACGCCCAATCTGGCGCATTGTTTGTCAGTTTATGGCGTCGCCCGCGAAGTAGCCGCATTGACTGGCGCACCACTCGTGAGCCCCGGTTTTCCCGCCGTGGCTGTGGGCAGTGCTGATCGGCTGCCGGTCAAAATCAGCGCCCCCGATTTGTGCGGGCGATTCAGTGGCCGAGTCATCAAAAACCTCAATACGCAAGCCAAAACACCGGCTTGGATGGTTGAAAAACTTGCCCGCTGTGGCCAACGCAGCGTGACGGCATTGGTCGATATTTCGAATTACGTGATGTTCGAATATGGCCGCCCCAGCCACATTTTTGACCTCGACAAAATCCACGGTGGCCTGGATGTGCGTTGGGGCCAGCCGGGCGAACAACTCAAGCTGCTCAATGGAAATACGGTTACGGTGGATGGTCAAGTGGGCGTGATCGCCGACGACTCCCAGGTTGAATCGTTGGCCGGCATTATGGGAGGCGACGCAACGGCCGTGTCAGACGCCACACGACATGTGTATGTCGAAGCCGCTTTTTGGTGGCCCAAGGCCATTGCCGGGCGTTCACGCCGGTTTAATTTCTCGACCGATGCGGGACACCGTTTTGAGCGCGGTGTCGATCCGGCGCAAACGGTCGAGCACATTGAGCGCATTTCGCAGCTGATCCTGGACATCTGCGGCACGCCTGCTACCACCTTCGGAGCGGTGGACGACCAGCGCGTCAATGAACCCCGCGCGCATGCCGTTACCTTGCGGGTGGCACGCGCCGCCAAGGTCATTGGCATGCCGCTCACACAAGTGCAATGCGCAGATGCACTCACGCGTCTGGGCTTGCCGCTCATGCAGGGCGAGGGTGTTATCACCGTTACGGCGCCCACTTTCCGGTTTGACATTCAGATTGAAGAAGACCTGATTGAAGAGGTGGCGCGCATGGTGGGTTACCAAAACCTGCCGGCTACACCGCCGCTGGCACCCGTCACGGCCAGCATTCGCACCGAAGCCCAGCGCAGCCCATTCGCGGTCCGCCGCGCGTTGGCCGCCATGGGTTACCAGGAAACCATCAATTTCAGTTTTGTGGAGGAGCGCTGGGAGCGCGAACTGGCCGGTAACGCGCAGCCGATCAAGCTGCAGAACCCGATTGCCAGCCAGATGAACGTGATGCGCTCATCGTTGTTGGGCTCGTTGCTGCAGGTGCTGAAGTTCAACTTGGACCGCAAAGCCGATCGGGTGCGCGTCTTTGAGTTGGGCCGTGTTTTTCTGCGTGATGCGTCAGTCAAAAACAGCGACACCACGGTCGAAGGTTTCCATCAGCCCATGCGGGTTGCCGGCTTGCTGCACGGCAGTGCAGACGAATTGAGCTGGAGCCGCAAAGCCAATGCGGCCGATTTTTTTGACATCAAAGGTGACGTGCAGACCCTCCTGGCACCGGCCCAAGCGATGTTCGAGCCCACGGATCACCCGGCAATGCACCCCGGCCGCAGCGCCCAGGTATGGGTACAGGGCAAAGCCATCGGTTTTGTGGGTGAATTGCATCCCAAGTGGCGCCAGGCGTATGAGTTGGCCACCGCGCCCCTGCTGTTTGAGCTGGACCTGGACGCTGTGCTGCAACGGCAAGTGCCGGTGTTTTCAGAGGTGTCCAAACATCAATCCGTTCAGCGTGACTTGGCGGTGCTGGTGCCGGAACGAATAACCCATGCAGCGCTCATGGCGGCCATTTATGCAGCCCCTACCAATGGTTTGTTGCGCCATGCCGAACTGTTTGACGTGTACCACCCGAAAGACCAGAGCCCGAATCAGACCCAACGCCCCAGTGAAAAAAGCCTGGCTGTCCGTTTAACGCTGCACGATGACGCAGCCACCCTGACTGACCCGCAAATTGAAGCGGCCATGGCGGCGGTGCTGGCGCAAGTCGTGCAGGATTTGGGTGCCCGGCAGCGTTGAGCGGGTGCTTGCGTTTGGCGTACACAATAGGTGCTTGAGCGTACGGTAATCGGCGTACGGGGCAAAGAAAACAAAGAATCGATCCGGAGACACCATGGAATTTGCTGTTGAAAGCCTGGAAACACCCGCGCTAACCAAAGCGCAATTGGCGGAACTGCTGTTTGCCCAATTGGGTTTGAACAAGCGCGAGTCCAAAGACATGATCGACGCTTTTTTCGACCTCATTTCCACCAGCCTGGTTGATGGGACCGATGTCAAGATTTCAGGTTTTGGCAACTTCCAGATCCGCACCAAGGCCCCCCGCCCTGGGCGCAATCCGCGCACTGGCGAGGCCATTCCCATCCAGGCACGTCGGGTGGTCACGTTTCACGCCAGCCACAAGCTCAAAGACCAAATCCAGGCGCAGCGTTAAAAATAGTCGGTGCTACGCCCGCCGCAAATGTGAACGGTTGTTACATCCGTGCCACATTGAAGTTCCTGCTTTACACGCACGGGCAACTTAGAGTAACCTCGAAGCTTTCTCTCCTACAGCATTGATTTCAATGGAGAAAGCACTCCCCGCCATTCCTGCCAAACGTTATTTCACCATCGGTGAGGTGGGGGATTTGTGCGGCGTCAAACCCCACGTGCTTCGTTATTGGGAGCAGGAGTTCACGCAACTGCGCCCGATGAAGCGGCGCGGCAATCGACGTTATTACCAGCACCACGAGGTGCTCATGATCCGCCGCATTCGCGATTTGTTGTATGACCAGGGGTTCACCATCAGCGGTGCGCGCAACAAGATGCAAGAGATCATCCAGGCCGAACGCGACAAAAAACGCAACGGCGAAGTCATGCTCGATGGTGTTGACGTGATCGAAGGCCCGGATTCCGAACTTGACGAGTTTGACGAACCCGCGTTTGAAAACAGCCTGGTTTCGGGTTTCACAGTCGGCGCCGAACAAATCATGCAAATGCGCCAGGAGTTGTTTGAAATTCGCGATCTGCTAAGCGCCGCTCATTAAAGCCACCGCCGATTTTTTGGGTGCAGATCTGGCCTGGGTACTGGCAGAGCAGCGAAGTCAAAAAGCCTTCTTTTGAGAGCGTTCAACGGCACAAAATGCCAGAAGGTGGCAGCTATAATCTGGGCTTCGGTGTGTGGCGCAGCCTGGTAGCGCACTTGCATGGGGTGCAAGGGGTCGAAGGTTCGAATCCTTTCACACCGACCAATTTTTCAATCCAATGAAAAACCAAAAAACCTTCAAGGTTCAAACTTGAAGGTTTTTTTTTGATCATTTGCATCCAATTTTTTCAGAAGGCAATCATGGATCTCCAACTCACCGGCAAACGCGCCCTGGTCACCGGCGGCAGCAAGGGCATTGGCAAGGCTATTGCCATGGTTTTGGCCGCAGAGGGGGCCGATGTGGCGCTGATGGCGCGCCATGTCGAGCCGCTCACGCTGGCAGCTACTGAGATTGCCGGCCTGACGGGGCGCCGGGTTTTCGGGGTTTCGGCCGACACCAACAGCGACGAGAGCGTGAACGCCGGGGTGGCAGACGCTGTTTTGCGTTTGGGCGGCCCGATTGATATTTTGGTGAACGCGGCGGCAGAACCCGCAGGGTTTGCCGCGCCGCCCAAACTGGCTGCCATTACCGGCGATTTTTATCACGCCGAGATGAACACCAAGGTGATGGGTTACATCCGCACGGCCAAGGCGGTGGTGGGTGGCATGCAGGCCAACGGTTGGGGGCGTATTGTGAACATCAGCGGGCTGGCGGCGCGGCAAACCGGCAACACGGTGGGCAGCATGCGCAATATCTCGGTGGCGGCGCTCACCAAAAACATGGCCGATGAACTGGGGCCGCAGGGCATACAGGTGAATGTGGTGCACCCCGGCCTGACCCGCACCGAACGCACTGCGCCCATGGTGGCTGCTCGGGCGGCAGCAGCCGGGGTGCTGCCCGAGGTGATTGAGCAACAAATGGCCGCCGGGAACTCGATCGGGCATGTGGTGGATGCCAGCGAAGTGGCCGATTTGGTGGCATTTTTGTGTTCGCCCAAATCACGTGCGGTGAATGGTGAGGTGATTGCGGCAGGCGGCGGCGCGACGGGTCGCATTTATTACTGAGTTTACCGTTGGTTATGGTTGGCCGCTGTTGGCATTTGCGCGACTAACGGCCTTATGGCCTGGTCGGTTCAACGTTGACCACGCTCATTTTAATGATGATTAAAAGTAAATTTTTATTCTCTTTTACATAATATTGAACTTTTTTAGTTCATATTTGATATATAAATTGTAGCTATTTATGCAATTAATACGGAAACAATCGACTTGTTTTTATTTTAAATAATTTGTAAATTAAATAAATTGACATTTAGAGCGCGGCTGCACCCCACCCATTTGACATAAACCGATACAAACCGAAGCCTGTCTGAGATGTATTGATGCCCCGGCGGCGAGAAGATAGAGCCCTGTTCAACAACTTCTTTACAGGACTCTTCATGAAATTCTCATTCAAAAAAATCTTGCTTGGCGTTGCCGGCGGGGCTTTAGTTTTCGGCGCATTGAGCGGTTGCTCAGGTCGCCACCACGGCTACAGTTCGGATGAAGACCGTGCCAAGTTCCAAAGCCGCATGGTTGAAAAAGCTGGCAAAAAGCTGGATTTGACCGAACCCCAAAAACAGCAATTGAGCGTATTGGCCGACAAGCTGCAACAACAGCGTACCGCGCTCATGGGGGCCAACAAAGACCCACGGGCCGAACTGCAGGCACTGCTGGTCGGCCCCAAACTCGACAAATCCGAAGCCCAGGCGCTGCTGGACGAAAAAACCGGTGCCATCAAAGCCAAAAGCCCCGAGGTGATCGCCGCTGCCGCTGATTTTTATGACAGCCTGAACCCGG
>JANOVW010000408.1:0-2165 GCA_031417575.1 Rhodoferax sp.
CCGGGTTCAGGCCGCTGATAATGACGCGCCCCTCTGGTACCAAGACGCGCTCTACTTCCCGCAGACAGGCATGGGGGTCTGCCCCCAGTTCGAGCGTATGCGGCAAAATGACCAAATCCAGGCTATTGGCCGCAAATGGCAGCGCTGAAAACTCGCTCACAAATGCAACCGCACGCCGGGTGGTGTTTGCAATGGTGTCGGCTGGGGGCTCACCCGCCGCCAGCCAGCGGTGGGGCATACGGTTGCCTTTGAGAGCATCGACCTCATTCAAACCCAGTTGCACGGCATGAAAACCGAACAAGTCTGCCACCGCCTCGTCGAACTCACGGCGCTCCCAAGACAGCAAGTATTGCCCTGCCGGTGTCTGAAGCCATTCATGAAAATCTATAATTTGGCCGCCCATGCGTTCATTACTTCATTTGTTCACCCGTAAATCAGGTTTTCCGGGTGATTCTAGTCAGGCACACCGCCTACCCCCCAATCGGGCATTCAAGGCCCGCCTGCGTTTGCACATCCTGGGCTGGGTCAGCGTTTCGGTATTGGGCTTGGCCGGTTGCGCAACAAGCACGTTCGGCGTGCCCGGTGACTCAAACGGTCAACTCGATGCGCCTGTCACTTCGATTCCTCGCCCAAGCGATGCGGCACCTAGCGCTTCTGGAGCGCCTTCCACTTCAGGTGCCCCAGGCACAGGGGCCAGCCCGTCAGCCGCGCCACGGCCCATTCGGGCGCCTGCGGTGCGACCGAGCGGCGCGCCGCAATCGGCTGTCAACCCGGGTAGCCTGCCTTCGTCGGGCAGCGAACTTTCACCGATTGCGGCCCGCCTTGCGGCCAGCCAAGGCGTCGCGCAGCTCATACCACCAGCCGAGTTGTGGGAACGTATTCGCCGTGGTTATGCGATGCCCAATCTGGAGAGCGATCTGGTCAAGGATCGCGAGCAGTATTACGCCACCCGACCCGATTACATCGCCCGCATGACGGAGCGCTCGCGAAAGTACCTGTTTCATATTGTTGAAGAGCTTGAGTTGCGCAACATGCCGACCGAGCTGGCGCTGTTGCCCTTCATTGAAAGCGCCTTTAATCCCCAGGCGGTTTCCAGCGCCAAGGCGGCTGGCATGTGGCAGTTCATGCCCGCAACCGGGCGCTATTTTGAGCTGAAACAAAACGCCTTTCGCGACGATCGGCGCGACGTATTGGCCTCCACCCGCGCCGCGCTGGATTACCTGCAAAAACTATACGGCATGTTTGGTGATTGGCATCTGGCCCTGGCCGCCTACAACTGGGGCGAGGGCAGCGTCGGGCGCGCCATCGCCAAAAACAAACGGGCTGGTTTGGGTACCAGCTACCTGGACTTGAGTATGCCCGCCGAAACGCGTCAGTATGTGCCCAAATTGCAGGCCGTCAAAAATATCGTTGGCGGGCCCGAGAACTACAAAGTGAAGCTGCCCCTCATTGAAAACCATCCGTTTTTCCAAACTGTCACCATCACACGCGATGTGGATGTCGAAGTGGCTGCGCGGCTGGCTGAAGTCAGTGTGGAAGACTTCAAGGCACTCAACCCCTCAGCCAGCCGGCCGGTGTTGCTGGCTGCCGGCACCCAGCAAATCCTGTTGCCCTGGGACCAGGCCACGGTTTTCCAGAAAAACCTTGAAAACGCCAATGGCCGGCAATTGGCCAGCTGGACGGTGTGGGTCGCACCCTCCAACCTCAAAACCGCCGAAGTTGCCAAACGGGTTGGCATGGATGAAGGTGAGCTGCGCGGCGTCAACAACATACCCCCGCGTTCGATCATCAAAGCGGGTTCGACCCTGCTGGTGCCCCGTGGTCAACGCATTGAGGCCGATGTGGCCAGCCATATTGCCGAGCATGGCCAGATCGGCACAGCACCCGAAGTTGCCACTCGCACCAAGGTCATCAAGGCAACCAAAACTGAAACCGTGGCTTCCTTGGCCAAGCGTTATTGTCTGAGCGTGGCCTCAGTGGCCCAATGGAACAACATGACAACCCAAGGCAGTTTTTCAAAGGGTCAACAAATCACCTTGATGCTACCGGTCAAGGGTGGTGGATCTTCCAAAAACAAGGTTGCTGTTGGCAAACGCCCCCCGGCGAAATCGACTGCTCCAATACGGAAAAAGTCACGACGCTAAGGCATGGCTGACTGGCAATAG
>JANOVW010000409.1:0-3521 GCA_031417575.1 Rhodoferax sp.
TTTTTGTTGGCCCTGATCCGCGTGCTCACGGGGGCGCAGGCGCGCTGGCTGGGTTGCCCGCCGATGGCCGAGCAGCGGATTTATTTTGCCAACCACCAAAGCCACGCCGATCTGATTTTGATTTGGGCGGCATTGCCGCGCGAATTGCGCTCTATCGTGCGGCCGATTGCCGCCAAAGATTACTGGACTGCCTCGCCGTTCAAAAAATGGATCACCACCGCCGTGTTCAACGCGGTGTACGTTTCGCGGGAGCGAACCGCTGGCGAAGACCCGCTGGAGCCCCTGTGTGAGGCCTTGCAACAGGGCGACAGCATCATCTTGTTCCCCGAAGGCACGCGGGGCCATGCGGAAGAGCCAGCGGCTTTCAAGGCCGGGCTGTACAACCTGACACAGCGCTTCCCCCACGTGGTGCTGGTGCCAACCTGGATCAACAACGTGCAGCGCGTCATGCCCAAGGGCGAGGTGGTGCCGGTGCCGGTGTTGTGCTCGGTAAGCTTTGGTGCGCCGATCAGGTTGGGCGCCGATGAGGACCGCCGCGCCTTCCTGGACCGCGCCCGCGCCAGCGTACTGGCGCTGCGCGATGCTTGATGGCCCAAGCTTGCACAACCCGCGATAGCCCACGAATGCCCCCACGCTGAACCAGACCATCGTTTGCCTGCATGTACCCCTATCTCAAAAGCCTGACTGCCACCCAGCAAGTGGGTGTGATGTTCGTCATCTTGTTTGGCGTGCTACTGCTGGCGACCGTGGTCAATTTTGTGTTGTCGCTGAAGGAACATGCGCAAGATGCGGCGGGTGCGGCCCGACGCTATGAGTTACGCAACCTGGAGGGGGTGCTGCGCACCAGCTGGATCATGATGGCGGTGTTCTGGATCGGCTGGATGGCTGGCGAGTGGGTGGCCATTTGGCTGTTTGGCCTGGTGTCATTTTTTGCCTTGCGCGAGTTTCTCACCCTCTCGCCCACTCGCCGGGGCGACCACCGCAGCCTGATTCTGGCGTTTTTCATTGTTCTCCCTGTGCAATATTGGCTGGTGGGCACCGAACACTTCAACCTGTTCACCGTGTTCATTCCGGTCTACGTCTTCTTGGCGATTCCGGTGGTCAGCGCGCTGGCCAATGACCCGACGCGGTTTCTGGAACGCAATGCCAAGTTGCAATGGGGCATCATGGTGTGCATTTACGGCATGAGCCACGTGCCAGCGCTGCTGTTGCTGGATTTCCCGGGTTATGACAACAAGTCAGCTTTCCTGGTTTTCTTTTTGGTGATCGTGGTGCAGGTTTGCGTGCTGGTGCAACACCTGGCATCGCGTTATTTCAAATTCGCACCGGTGGCGCCGCAGATCAGCCAAAGCTTCAGCTGGCGCGGCTGGCTGATTGCCTTGGCAGTAGCCGGTTTGGTTGGGGCCTTGCTGTCAGGTATCACACCGTTTTGGCCGGCTCAGGGTTTTGTGATGGCGATCGTTGCCTGCTTGGCCGGCACCTTGGGGCACTTTGTCATGAAGGCGCTCAAACGAGATCGGGGCATTCCGAGCTGGGGTAGCGAAATGGCCTCGGTTACCGGTGCCGGCGGGCTATTGGAAAGGGTAGATGCCCTGTGTTTTGCAGCGCCCGTGTTTTTTCATTCGGTGCGGTGGTATTTTGATTTGTAGTATTGAAAAATTGTTTGTAAATTATAATTAATTTATTATTTTTGTGTTTATTTAAGTTAAATAATATTCATTTATGTTATAAATAAAAAAGCATGTAGTGCAATTTTTAATTGAGCAGTATCTATTTTTTCTTTATAGATTTTCTACGCAATATATTTTTTTATTTAGACTTCAATCCGCATGAGAATTTTGGGCATTGATCCGGGTTTGCGTACCACTGGTTTTGGTGTTATTGAGGTGCAGGGCAGCGATTTGACCTACGTCGCCAGTGGCACGATCACCACGCACCACTTGGCCACCGACCAGTTGCCACAACGCCTCAAGGTTTTGTTTGACGGCATACGTGAAGTGGTAGCGCGTTACCAACCACAGGTTTCTTCAGTCGAGATTGTGTTTGTCAACGTCAATCCGCAATCCACCTTGCTGCTGGGCCAGGCCCGCGGTGCCTGCATTACCGCCCTGGTCACCGCCGATGTGCCCGTGCATGAATACACCGCCTTGCAAATGAAACAAGCAGTTGCCGGGTATGGCCGGGCCGACAAAAGCCAAATTCAGGCCATGGTGGCGCGGCTGCTTGCCTTGGCCGGCCTGCCCGGTGCCGACGCAGCCGACGCGCTGGGGTTGGCCATCACCCACGCACATGTCGGTAAAACCTTGGCGCGGCTGGCGACCGCACAGGGTTTGGGGGCCGGCCCGCCGTTGACCGACAAAACCCTGGTTCGAAAAGCCTCTTACAAAGCTGGCCGCAGCCGATAGAACCCACCCGATGTCCTATCAACTTATTTTTGCGCCATCCTGCGCTCACTACGCATGCCCCGTGCCCGCCTTTTTTTCCTGACGTTGCTGGCGATGACCGCCTTTGCCGGCAACTCGCTGTTGTGCCGCCTGGCGCTTCAACACACAGCCATCGACCCGGTCAGTTTTACATCGCTGCGCCTGGCCAGTGGCGCCCTGACGTTATGGCTCATCGTTCGTTGGACCCAAACCAGTCGCTCCGGGCACGGGAATTGGCGCTCCGCAGCCGCCTTGTTTGTGTATGCGCTGGCGTTTTCGCTGGCCTACGTTCAACTGAGTGCCGCTACGGGCGCCTTGCTGTTGTTTGGCGCGGTGCAAGCCACCATGATCGGGCATGGCTTGTGGACAGGCGAACGCTTGCGGCCCGTTCAAGGACTGGGCTGCATCGTGGCGCTGGGCGGGTTGGGCAGTTTATTGTTGCCGGGTCTTACAACACCGCCGTGGGGCAGCGCCGCGCTGATGGCCAGCGCCGGGTTGGCATGGGGCATTTACTCCCTGCGGGGCAAAGGCTCGGGGGATGCAACACGCGTTACAGCCGGCAACTTCGCGCGAACGGTTCCCATGGCAGTGACCGCAAGTTTGCTGGTTGGCGTTTTTCCGCTGGGCCTCACTGTGTCGCTGGATGCATGGGGCATGATCAACGCCATCGCGTCGGGCGCGTTGGCATCTGGCGTGGGTTACGCCATTTGGTATTCGGTCTTGCCGTCACTCAAATCGGTGCAAGCAGCATCGGTGCAATTGAGCGTGCCGGTTATCGCCGCGTTGGGCGGCATTTTGTTTTTGGGTGAAACCGTTGGTTTGCGGCTTGTGATCGCCTCAGTTGCCATATTGGGCGGCATTGCTTTGGTCATCAGGGATAAAAACCCGTCAAAACCTTAGCCAAAGCATTGGCCTACATCGGCCCGATGGGTCGGGATTTAAGCAAGGCGCTGTGCGGCCAAAACTGCAAAAAAGACAAACGCAGCAAGTAGCGTCCATTTGAGGATGACGAGGCTCCACCGTTTGTAACGCTCTTGGCCCGTGCCGATGTAGAAAGCAAATGAAACGGCTACACCCAGTAGCAGCAACAAAACCAGC